>JBDUBN010000073.1:0-9434 GCA_040004085.1 Novosphingobium sp. | reverse complement strand
TGGTTCATCGTCACGAGGGCGCGACGCTGTCCGAGGGCCGCCTGAATGCCGCCCGTAGGGTTGTCAGTCCCGCCCGCTGGACTTCGTCGCAGCGTTGCAACGATGAACCACATCGCCGCTTCCGCTGCTCCTTGCCAGCAAACGGGACTGACAATCCTCATAGGTCAGGATCACTGCACCTTGGTATAAGACATCAGTGGTTCCGGCGCTCAGGCCTCCAGCTCGACATCCCAGTACAGCCAATCGCGCCACGTCTCGTGCAAGTACCCCGGCGGAAAGCCCCGGCCGCGTTCCTGCATTTGCCAGCTTGTCGGGCGGATCGGCTCGACCAGCAACGGCATGTGCGCCTGCTTTGGCGTGCGGCCGCCTTTCTTCATGTTGCAGGGCGCGCAGGCGGTGGCGACGTTTTCCCAGCTGGTTTTGCCGCCCAGCCGCCGGGGGATGACGTGATCAAAGGTCAGGTTATGCGGACTGCCGCAATATTGGCAGCAGAACCGGTCACGCAGGAACAGGTTGAAACGGGTGAAGGCCGGAAATTCACTCGGACGGACGAACTGGCGCAGCGCGATCACCGAGGGCAGTTTCATCGACCAATTGGGCGAATGCACCTCGCGCTCATAACTGGCGACGACATCCACCCGTTCCAGAAACAGCGCCTTGATCGCGGTCTGCCATGGCCACAGGCTGAGCGGATAATACGACAGCGGGGTGTAATCGGCATTGAGCACCAGCGCGGGGCAGCTCGACAAGTGCCGCTCGGGGTCGTCCCCGGCGCTGCGGAATCGGGCCGCGCGCTCAATCAGCTCGTGCTTGAGCATGGCCTCCTGTGGCAACTTCGCATGACGGTTTGATGGCAGTTCATAAGTGTCAGTGAACATTACCGGCGCTGTGTCGTCAAGGCTTGCGTGGGGGCGCAATCCACAGGAGAGTGCGCGCGTGATCCGCACCCGCTTTGCCCCCAGCCCCAACGGCGCGCTGCATCTTGGCCATGCTTATGCGGCTGTGGTGGCGCATGATCTGGCGCATCAGCGCGGCGGCGAGTTCCTGCTGCGCATCGAGGACATCGACGGCGTGCGTAGCCGGGCGGAGCATGTGGACGAATGCCTTGCCGATCTGCGCTGGCTGGGGCTGGAATGGGAGGGCGCGGTGGTGTTCCAGTCGGCACGGCTGGCGAGTTACACCGCTGCCGCTGAACGTCTGAAAGCAATGGGCCTGCTCTACCCCTGCACCTGCACCCGCGCCGAAGTGGCTGAAGCAGCGCGGGAGCAAGGCCCGGACGGACCGATCTACCCCGGAACATGCAGGGGCCGGACAGACGCTCCGGACGACGCGGCGTGGCGGCTCGATACGACCAAGGCGGGTGCCTTGGTCGGGCCGTTATGGTGGACTGACGAACTGGCCGGAATCCAGCGCGCCAGGCCGGAAATGTTCGGCGACGTCGTGCTGGTGCGCAAGGACGCGCCAGCCAGCTATCATCTTGCCGCCACGCTGGACGATGCGGTGGACGGCGTGACGCTAGTCACACGCGGGGCGGATCTGTTTGCCGCCAGCCACCTCCACCGGCTGTTGCAGGCGATTCTCAGCTTGCCGGTGCCGACGTGGCACCACCATGGGCTGCTGGTGGAAGCCGACGGGCGCAAGCTGGCCAAGCGGCGCGGATCACCCTCGCTGGCCGACCGCCGCCACGCCGGTGAGGACGGCATCGCGCTTGCCGCGGCCTTGCGCGCGCACAGCTTCCCCGCTGGCATTTCATTGGCGACAGGCGTAATGCTGACGGCATGAGCGGAAATGTCATTTTGGGTGCGGTGATCGTCGGATTGATGATCATGGTTGTTGTCAGCCTGGTTCGCGGCATTGTCGCGTTCCTGCAGGGATCACGGGAGGAGATTGGCCGGCCCGAAGGCGACGGTCCGACTGCCTCGCAACTGAAGCAGAACAAGATGATGTTCGCGCGCATCAAATATCAGGCGGCGGCGATCATTGTCGTTGCAATCGTGCTGATGGTCGCAAAGAGCCGCTGACTTCGTGGTAAAACTCAACAAGATTTACACCCGCACCGGCGATGCCGGAACGACAGGCCTCGTCGATGGCTCGCGTCTGCCGAAGCACGCCGCTCGCATGGAAGCCATCGGCGCGGTGGACGAGGCGAATTCGGCGATCGGACTGGCCGTCGTCGTGCTGACGGATAGCCCGCACCATGCTGCCCTGCACCGTATCCAGAACGACCTGTTCGACCTCGGCGCCGACCTCGCCACACCGGGCGATGATTTCACACCCTCGCCCATGACGTTGCGCATGGTGCCCGGCCAGACCGAGTGGCTGGAACAATGCATCGATGCGCTGAACGATCAGCTTGCCCCGCTGACCAGCTTTATTTTGCCCGGCGGCAGCGAAGGCGCGGCGCGGGTGCATGTGGCGCGCGCCAGTGTGCGCCGGGCAGAACGCGCGGCAACCGCGCTGGCGGCGGAAAGCCCGGTCAATCCGGCTGCCTTGGCCTATATCAACCGCTTGTCCGACTACCTCTTCCAGTTCGCCCGCGCGCTGAACAACCATGGCGCGGACGATGTGCTGTGGGTGCCGGGACAAAGCCGCTAGATTTACCCCGCAAAACCCGTTAGCGCGCGCCTTTGCTGCAATTGCGAAGGGGCAAGTTACATGCGAACAGTGGCGGTTATCGGTGCAGGCCAGCCGACGCGGTAAGCAGCGCGCCATGCGCTATCCCGAAATGATCTGCGTTTCGGGGTGGTGGCGATCAAGGTGGCGGCGGATAATCTTGAGATTGGTAGTGTTCGATCGGAACATCAGGTCGAACAGATCGCCGACCAGCGGCACTGATCCTAGAACCGTATCCACCCCGACATTGGCCAGCATCCGCCAGATCTTCCACTTTGGCAGCCCCAGATTACGCGCTTCCCACACCAGATAAAGCCCCATCACGCCCGCGATCAGGTCGCCCGCGACCGGTACCAGACCGACGATGGCATCCAGCCCAACCGGGCGGTTGATCAGCGGTAGGGTGAAGCTGCGTTCCAGCACATGTTCGAACATGTCGATCCGGCGGCGGACATCCTGCGCGCCCGCGCCAAGCGGCAATTCAGCGGTAAGGCGGCGCAAGTTTGGCTTCTCTGTCATGGGCGGGCCTTGTTTGGCGGCGCGAAGGCGCACCGGGCCAGCTTATTTGGGGCGCATGGCCATCGGCGACAAGGGGTGCAGCCCGCGCGCGTTGATGGCAAAGCCATATCCCGGTTCACTCACCAGTGACCAACGCACTGGCGAACCCAGCGGAATGAAGACGTTGGCGGCGGTCAATTGCGTCTCCGCATTAGTCAGCAAGACCGCGCGCGCAGCGGGATCATCAGTCACCGCGGCCTGTGCGGCGGCCTGATCGGCCAGTGGATTACACAGCCCGCGCCCCGCCGCACAAGATAACTCGTTGAAATACCAGTTCACCCCAGGATAGCGCGCCACCGCGTCGAGCAGCCGGATATCGGCGGACGCGCCCTCGGCAACGCGGGTCACGTTCAGGCCAATGGCGGAGAAATCGGTGAGCAGGCGGGTAAACAGAAAGTCGGTACCCGGCCCCGTCGGCAGGGCAATGCGCAAGGTCACCAGCTTGCCGCCGCGCGCTTTCCATTGGGCGATGCGGCTGCTGGCCTCTGCCCGGCGGCGGCTCAGGTCTTGCCCGGCCCAACGCTCGCCAATCGAGGACGGCGCGCCGGGAGCGCTGGCGGTCACCACCCGGCTGGTCGGCGCCCATTCGCGGATTGCCAGATCGCGCGCGAGCGCATCGCGGTCAATCGCCATTGCCAGCGCCTCGCGGCCTTCCGGGGTGCCCAGCACGCCGTCGCCGCGCACGATGGCAAGCCCGAACAGCCCACTGACCGGATCAATCCGCAACGCCCGCCGCGCGAGCCCAGACGCGTCGAGTGCCAGCGGATAGTCGGCGATTTGCCCGCCCAGCACGATGGCCGCCTTGCCCTCCGCAAACCGCTGGATCGCCGCCACGACTGGCAGTGCATGCAGGCGAATGGTCAAGGTGCGGTCTATCCAGCCGGGCGCTTCGGGCAACCCGCGCTTGGCCGGTTCAACCGGGGTGAGCAGAGCCATCGGTCCTTCGCGTTTCAGTCGCAGCGCGCCGGTGCCGGTTCCCTTGCGCAGCAGGCCCAGTTCGGGCTGAGCCAGCATGTCCAGCAAATCGGGTGCGGCGTGCGTCAGGCGGATTTCAACCACCCGCCCCGCCATGGCGCGCACCTCGTCAATTGCCGCCAGATCCTGACCAAACGACGTGCCGGAAAGGCCATCAATCGCCCGCTCCAGCGCGATCTTGACGCTCTCGCCCGACAATTCGCTGCCATCGGCCCAAGTGCCGTCGCGCAGACGGAAAATATAGCTGAGGCCATCATCGGTGACGATCCAGCGATCCGCCATCGCCGGGATCACCCGCCCAGCCGCGTCAAATCCGACCAGGCCTTCGGCGGTGGCCGACTTCACGAGTTGTCCGGCCAGCGGCAGGCGTTGCCCTTGTTCAAATGGGCTTTCCGGCTTGCCGATGACATCGACATCGACGGTCTGCGAACCGCCACTACAGCCGCAAAGCAGCGCCGTGACAGCGATAATGGGAAGGGAGATGAGACGGCGGATCATCATGATCCGGATTAGGCGGACTATCGTTTACCCGCAACTGCGAAGGTATAATACCAAACCTGCACTGGGTCAGGATCAGTGCTGGTTGGTATAAATCAGAGCTTGCGCAATTGCCCCGCGCTGCGCGATGCGCTGACGGCCACATTCCGCCGGATTACCACCGAGTCGATTGATTCAATGGGCACGGCGGACGCGACGCGGACTTGATCGGTGTCGATCTCTTCGCGAAAGGCGATGCCGAAACGGTTGGCCTGCACCCAGGCGACAGTGCCTTCGATCCAGCCCATGCCGCGCAATTTCACCGAAACCACCATGCCGCGCATCGCCTCGACAGTGCCTTCGGCCATCATTCCGCCTGCCGACAGGTTGCGCATCTTGACCCGGTGCTCGAAATTTTCGCCTTCAAGCCGCAAGTCAGCCATGATGAACAGATTGGCGCGCGGGAGTTGGCGGTTGTCTTCGTCGTCCATACCTGCGGCCACGTGCTTGTCCTCTTGGTGTTCGCGGGTAATGCGCGAAGGCAAGGCGGAAGTGAATTCCTCCCCCGAGTTCTTACCCGTATTCGGCAAACAAGCGGTTAACACCTGCTTCACGCCGCTCAGGCCGCGCCGCTCATGCGCTGCAGCGTTGCCAATGCCGCCTTGAGCGCACGTTCAGTTTCCAGCGGATCGACCCCTGTGGCAACCGGCGGGCGCAACTGCGTCGGCGCGGCGGAAGGTCCGTCAAAGCGGCGCAGGCCCGCAGATGATAACGATGGGGGGCTTGCCGGCTCGGCTGGGGAAGCCGAAAATTGCGCCTGACCGGGGAAAATCACCACCGGTTCAATGTCCAGAACGGCGGTGTCGGCATCGGCTTCAGCGGCGACCACGTCCTTGTCCAATTCGGCCGAAGCTTCCTGTTCGACGACTGCGGCAGCAGCAGCAGCTTGGCGAGCCATCGTCGGCTCTTCCGCCCACAGCGGATTTGCGCGTGTCGGCTTCACCGCCAGCAGCGAGCTGTAGCCAGCCTCGGGCGTCGCATCGTCGGAAAGCGTGGGAACCGGCTCAGCGTATCCCTCGGTTGCCTCTATCGGCGCGCTTGCCACCGAAATTGGCATAGCAAAACGGCGCGGTGGCAGTAGCGATTCGAGCGCCTCGTCATCATCGTCGGCGTGGTTGAAGCTGATCGGGCGCAACGCGGCGGGCATCGGCGGCGGATTGCCGAAATCGCGCAGTGGGGCGACCGGTTCAGGCGCTTCCGACTTGGCGAATCGCGCCATAATAGGTGCCGGAACCACCTCGACTTCGTTGGCTGCGGTTTCTTCGACGGTTTCTTCGCCAGTTTCTTCGCCAGTTTCTTCGCCAGTTTCTTCGGCGGTCAGCTCGGCATCGGCAGGCGGTGCTGGAGTCAGAGTTGTTGCCAGCGCTGCGGCGGCTACCCCGTCACGGCGGCGGGCGATGGCGAGTGCCAGCCGCTCGGCCAGTTGGACGACACCGAGCGATTCGAGCGGCGCGGCCAGCAGCTTTTCAGCGCCATCGCGCGGCAACTGGAACGCCGGGTGGAACACCGGGCGAGCAGCTTGAACCTCGATCGGCGGCGTTTCCACCTCCACGGGGCGTCCCGGCGTCTCAGCTTCGGCGATTGCGGCTTCCACGGCAATCGGCGCGGCAGTGACCGGGGCGTCGAAGGCACGCAGACGAGCGACTTCTACCGGCGCTGGCGTGAAGTCCACGTCGTCGTCATCGTCGGCAATATCATTGGCGCCTGCTTCTGCCATCGTCAGATCGGCCAGATCGAGTATCCGGGGATCAAGGCTGTGAATGCCTGAACCATGCAAATGCGAGCTGACCGGATCGAATCTGGCGGCGGCAACGGGCTGAACTTCAGTCGTGACCTCATCCTGTGCCCCAGTCGGCGCATCCGGCGCTTCCGGCGCTTCATGCCGAAGAACAACCGGAAGCGGAGCGACGTCGTGGTGCGTGCGATCGTACTGCTCTTCCATCGCCAGCGCACGGCGGCGACCGGGAATGACCACGCTGGCCTGATCGGCACGCGCGGCGTCCAGCCGGGCCAGATCATCGTTATCGCCGTCGTCGTCACGCTCGGCATAATCGCGCATCGCAGTTGCTCTGGCGGCGCGGCGGGTGATGTGGTCAGACTTGGGCCGGGCAAGACGTAGCGCCAGCAACAGGCCGATGACCGCGCCGATTACGAACATACCCAACGCCAGAATTATTCGCGCGGTTATGCCAAGCGGCGGCGCGGCGGCGGGCACAAGCATGTCGATCTGCAAGGCCAGTACAACGCTCTCCAGCAGCGCTGGGCGAATCGCCACAGTGCCAAGACCAAACGCAGCAGCAAACCAAAGACACACCATCGCCGGAAACAGTGGATGGCTGCTGACCGAAACATTCTTCCTGTTTTTCAACGTATTCGCCCGCAAATTAGGTCCCCCCGTGCTCTCGCCCAGCGCCATCAGGCAGCTGCCGCGATTGTCCGGCCATTCCGGGTTGCTACCAGCATTTGGTAAACAGCCTGATAACGTTTGACGTTGTGCGCCCAGTCATGGCCGTTGCGTACATGCGCGGCCCCGGCGCTGCGCATGGCGTCCCAGCCACTGCGATCACCCAGCAGCCTTGCCAAGGCGGCGGCACAGGCGGACGGATTGTCCGGCGGGAACAGCACCCCGGTCTTGCCGTGGCCGATCAATTCGCGGTGCCCTCCAACATTTGACGCGGCAACCAGCTTGCCCTGCGCCATCGCCTCCAGCGGCTTCAGCGGCGTGACCAGTTCAGTCAGGCGGCTGGCCTTGCGCGGATAGGCCATCACGTCGGTCAGCGCGTAATAGCGTTCCACCTGATCATGCGGCACTCGCCCGACAAAGCGGATGGCATGCGCCGCAGGGGAGGCCATGGCCTGCGCCCGGCACGCCGCCTCAACCGGGCCGCCGCCCACGAGCAGCAGCCGTGCATCGGGCTGGCTGGCGATCAGTTCGGGCATGGCGGCGATCAGGTCGTCGATGCCTTCATAGTCATAGTAGCTGCCGATAAAGCCGATCACCGGCCCGTCGCCAAGGTCTAGCTCGTCGGCCAGTGCCTGATCGCGCGGCACGGGATGACCGAATGCCGAGAGGTCGATGCCATTGGGCGAAACCGTGATGCGTGCCGGGTCGGTTCCGCGCGCGATCAGATCGCGGCGCAGCCCGTTGCAGATCGTCACCACCGCTTGGGCATTGGCGACGACATGGTTTTCCAGGTGCCGCGTCAGGCGGTATTTGATCGAACCCTGCCGCCCGGTGCCATTGCCAACCGCCGCATCCTCCCAAAAGGCGCGGATTTCATAGACGAGCGGAATCCCCAGCTTCCGCGCCGCTCGCAGCGCCGCCGCGCCGCATAAGGCAGGAGAATGGGCGTGGATTACATCGGGCCGCCATTCGCCGCACAGCCGCTCGATAGCCGCAGCCAGAGCGCCAATCTCGCGCCACTCACGCAAACCCGCCGGACCGCTGGGCGCGCCGGGCGTGCGGTGGAACAGAAGGCCGTCGTGTTCCTCGGCGCCGCCGGTCTCAATCTCCTCCGCATCTTCCGTACGCCCCTCTTCCGTACGCCAGGCCGCCGCGTCGCCGCCCACGTCCTGCCGCAGCCCGGTAATGCAGCGCAGTTGGATCCCGCAGGCCTGCTGCGCCTTAAGAATAGCGCGGGTGCGGAAGGTGTAGCCGCTGTGCAGCGGTAGCGAATGGTCGAGGACATGGAGGATACGGATCATGCCCAAGCATTGGCACGCAAAGGCTTAACGCGCCGTCAACCCAATCTTGGTAAGTGCGGGATTAGGGTCACACTGTACCAAATCGGGCCAGATCACGGAGGGCCAAGCATGCTTGATCTCGCCCTCGCCTCGTTCGTCATCGCATTTCTGGGGCTGGGTCTGCGCCGCCCGTTCGTCTGGGTTCTGGCCTATCTGTACATCGACATCGTCGCGCCGCAGAAGATTTCGTACTTCCTGCTCGCGTCGATCCCGCTGTCACTGATCGCGTTCGTGGCGGCGTTCGGCGGCTGGCTTGCGGCGGATAACAAGGCCGACTGCCGCTTTACTATGCGGCAAGGGCTGCTGCTGGTGCTGCTGGCCTATTGCGGCATGACCACCCTGACCGCAGATTTCCCCACTGAGGCGCTCGATAAGTGGGCGTGGGTGTGGAAGGCGCTGCTGTTCGCGATATTCCTGCCGCTGACCCTGCGCACCCGGTTGCGGCTGGAGGCGGTGGCGCTGACCATGGCGCTGTCCGCCGGCTCGATCATCATCACCGGCGCGATCAAGACGCTGGCCTCGGGCGGCGGCTATGGCACGCTGCACTTCTTCGTCGATGACAATACTGGCCTCTACGAAGGGTCGATCATATCCTGCGTGGCGATTTCGCTGATCCCGGTGATCCTGTGGCTGGCCAAATACGGCACGATTTTCCCGAGCAACAAAGTGACCGGCCTGCCGCGCCCGTGGATGGTCAAACTGTTCGCCGCCGCGCTGTGCTTTGCCTGTCTGCTGATCCCGATCGGCACTCAGGCGCGCACCGGGCTGATGTGCATTGGCCTGCTGGGCGTGCTGTCGCTGCGCTCGGTCAAGAACCGCCTGCTGTACATCGCGCTTGCCGCCGTGGCGGTGCTGGTGGCCGTGCCATTTCTGCCTGACACCTACACCAACCGCATGGGCACGATCGAAAACCACGAGTCCGACCAGTCCGCCTCAACCCGCATCGCGGTGTGGGGCTGGACGATCAATTATGCCAAGGAGCATCCCTTGGGTGGCGGCTTTGAGGC
>JBDUBN010000409.1:0-2818 GCA_040004085.1 Novosphingobium sp. | reverse complement strand
GCCTTGGATCAGGAACTGATCGCCGCCTCTGCCGACGCCCTGAACACCAAGGCAGCCGTGCGGATCGAGCGCAAGGTGATCAACGTCAACCGCACAGTCGGCGCCATGCTATCCGGCGAAGTTGCCAAGCGTTTCGGCCACACCGGCTTGCCGGACAACACCATCAACATCCGCCTGACGGGTGTGGCCGGGCAGTCATTCGGCGCGTTCCTGGCGCATGGCGTGACGCTCGACCTGACCGGCGACGGCAACGACTATGTCGGCAAGGGCCTGTCGGGCGGCCGCGTGATCGTCCGTCAGCCGGGCCATGTTTCACGACTGGCAACCGACAACATCATCGTCGGCAACACTGTGCTTTACGGCGCGATTGCCGGTGAGGCGTTCTTCAACGGCGTTGCTGGCGAACGCTTTGCGGTGCGCAATTCGGGCGCGGTTGCGGTTGTCGAAGGCACGGGCGATCATGGCTGCGAATACATGACCGGCGGCGTGGTCGCGGTACTCGGCAAGACTGGGCGCAATTTCGCGGCGGGCATGTCTGGCGGCGTGGCCTATGTCTTTGACGAGGCAGGCAACTTCGCCGATCTGTGCAACCTTTCGATGGTCGATCTGGTGCCGGTATCAGCCGCACGCGATGAAGAAGACGGTGCCAATAATGATTTTGGGGGCCGCCCGCAGCAACGCGCCAATGGCGTCAACGATCCCGGCATGGGCGACATGCTGCGGCACGACGCGGAACGGCTGCGGGTGTTGCTCGAACGCCACCACCTCCACACCGGCAGCCAGCGCGCGCGCGACTTGCTCGATGACTGGAGCAATTCGGTGACGAAGTTCGTCAAGGTGATGCCGCGCGACTATGCCGGAGCGTTGAAGCAGCTTGAGACTGAACGGCTTGAAGCCGCTTCGGTCGCCGCAGAATAATTGGGGTCGTAGAGACATGGGCAAGGAAACCGGCTTCCTCGAACTGGACCGCGTGGACCGTACTTATGCGGACCCCAAGGGACGGCTGAAGCATTACCGCGAATTCGTGATCCCACACGCCGAACCGGCGCTGAAGGGTCAGGCCTCGCGCTGCATGAACTGCGGCATTCCCTATTGCCACAACGGCTGTCCGGTGAACAACCTGATCCCCGACTGGAACCATCTGGTCTATGAGGGTGATTGGCAGAACGCGCTGGAAAACCTACATTCGACCAACAATTTCCCCGAGTTTACTGGTCGCATCTGCCCCGCTCCGTGTGAGGCTAGCTGCACGCTGAACATCAATGATCAGCCGGTCACTATCAAATCGATCGAATGCGCGATCATCGACAAGGGCTGGGAAAACGGCTGGGTCACGCCGCAAATACCGGCCAAGCGTACCGGCAAGACGGTCGCCGTGGTCGGGTCTGGCCCGGCGGGATTGGCTGCGGCGCAGCAACTGGCGCGCGCAGGCCATTCGGTGACGGTGTTTGAAAAGAACGACCGTGTCGGCGGGCTGCTTCGCTATGGCATTCCCGACTTCAAAATGGAAAAGCACCAGATCAACCGCCGCGCCGCGCAGATGGAAGCAGAAGGCGTCCAGTTCCGCACCTCGACGGAAGTCGGCGTCACCATTTCGGTTCAGGCTCTGAAGGAAAACTTCGACGCTATCGTCCTGTCGGGCGGGGCCGAAGACGCCCGCCGTCTTGAAATCCCCGGCGCGGAAAAGCCCGGCGTGCGGCTGGCGATGGAATTCCTGACCCAGCAGAACAAGCGCAACGCTGGCGACGACGAACTGCGCGCCGCGCCGCGCGGTTCACTGACCGCCACCGGCAAGCACGTCATCGTGATCGGTGGCGGCGACACTGGCTCCGACTGCGTTGGTACCTCCAACCGTCAGGGCGCGGCTTCGGTCACCCAGATCGAGATCATGCCCAAACCGCCCGAAAAGGAAGACAAGGCGCTGTCATGGCCGAACTGGCCGCTGAAGCTGCGCACGTCCTCCAGCCACGAAGAAGGTGTGGAGCGCGACTGGGCGATCCTGACCAAGCGGGTTGTCGGGGAAAACGACGTCTCAGGCCTTGAATGCGTGCGTGTCGAATGGGTCGGCGGCAAGATGCAGGAAGTGCCCGGCAGCGAGTTCACGCTCAAGGCCGACCTGATCCTGCTCGCCATGGGCTTTGTCGGCCCGCTGAAGCAGGGCATGCTCGATCAGGCTGGCGTCGATCTCGATGCGCGCGGCAATGTCGCGGCCAACGTGGTCAACTACCGCACCACCGACCCGCAGATCTTCGCTTGCGGCGACATGCGGCGCGGCCAAAGTCTGGTCGTCTGGGCCATCCGTGAGGGACGTCAGGCTGCCCGGGCAGTCGACGAAGCCCTGATGGGCTACAGCGAACTGCCGCGCTGAGCAGACCCGACAATTGAATTGAGAAGGGGCGCGCCGCAGGGTGCGCCCTTTTTCATGCTGCTGGCGGCTTCAACCGCGCCAACCACGCCAGCGCCTGTTTCGGTTCGCCAGGTGCCGCAGCTGCGACCGGACCGCGCGAGGCAAGAAACTCGGCGTGCAGGTCGTAAGGTTCCATGAACAGCTGTTCGCGCATGGCGTTGATCGTCTCGCCCAGTTCGCACAGTTCATCGACTGCCGGGGCGGCTGCTTTGCGGTCGTTGCGGTCTTGCCGGTGATCGAACAGCCCCCACTTGCCCGAAGCCGTCACCTGCAGCGCGGCGAGCAACGCGGCGGCGTAGTCTTCTTCAAGTTGCGCGCGGCGCTCGTCCATGCGGGATAGTCGGTCTGCTCTGGCCATGGCAGGCTTGTAGCCGCAAGCGCTAACCGGTCAATCTATAGCGTCAGGTTCAC
>JBDUBN010000072.1:0-9441 GCA_040004085.1 Novosphingobium sp. | reverse complement strand
GCCAGTAATTTAGGGGCAGTCGCTAAATTACTTGGAGATATAATTCGGGGACTGTTGACGTGCTCCCCTGATTGTTACCGCCTCAAAATTTGGCTCGGCGACATTTATCAACGCTCCCCGCCAAACCGGGAACCGCAAAATATCCCGGCACCGCGCGTCATACGTATGGCGCAAGCGCTCTGCTTCGCGGCATAAACGTACAAAGTCGAGCTTATACCAAGGTGCAGTGATCCTGACCTATGAGGACGGCATTCAGGCGGTTCTCGGCAAGGAGCGTCCGAAGTGGCGATGTGGTTCATCGTCACGCCAATCTGAACCGGGAGGCGCGAGGAGGGAGCTATGCCATAGCATCGTGACCGACGAGCAACGTAGCAATAGGGCAGATTTGGCCCGCCGCGCAGCGGTTGCAACAGAAAGTCCGCTGGCAAGGCGCGGTTTGCGGCAGGGGCTGGTTGCCCCTGCAAGCACCGCAACGCTGTCCGGCGGACTTCCTGTTGCAATCACGGTGACCCGGATTGATCGGAAAGTGATCTAGAACATGCCGTTGTCGTTCGCGGACTTCTCCGGGACAGGTTGGACCACATCCCAATGCTCGACGACCTTGCAGTTTTCGATCCTTACAATGTCAACGATGGCCATGCCACGGTCCTGCGGTGTGAACTTGCCGTTGGAGTGAACCGCCGCCAGATTGCCATCAACGATCACCCGCTTAATCGAATAGGACATGCCCGGATTGCCCGCGAAGAATGGCTCAAGAAAGGCGATTGCCGCATCGCGCCCGTTTGCGGCGGCGGGATTGTGCTGGACATAGTTGGGAACCACCCAGGTCTCAAAGGCGGTGCGAACCTGTTTCTTGATATAGAAAGTGTCGAAGAACTGCGTGGCGACGTCCCGGACGCTCAACTTGCAGGCGTGCGCCTTCCTCGGCGCGGAATTGACAGTCACTGACGAGCACAAGGCCACAACGGCGAGAATGGCAGCATATCTTTTCATGTAAAACTTCCTCTTCCAATTTTTGTGAGTCTTGCCCGTCTCGGCTGCGGTCTAGCTCGTCGGCGCAATCCATTGATCTACCAAGTCTGCCAGCGCCAGCGGGGCCCGACCGATCAGTCGTTCAAGCGCGCGGCCCTCGTCGCAGTGCGCACCTTGCTCGGCCATCACCTCCGATTGCGCAAGGATGTCTGCAAAGACTGCCGGTACGCCGACATTCTTTAGCATGGCGGCATAGTCGCCTTCAGCCATGTTCACGCATTCGATTTTGCGGCCTGACCGAAGCGAGAGGGTTGCGGCGAGTTCAGGCATCGAGAAGCTGGAGCTACCGGCGAGTTCGTAAATGGTCTGCTGCTCTGTAACCGGCGCTGTCAGCGCGGCTACCGCGCCCTCGGCCAGCTCCTGCCGGGTAGCAGGTGAGAATCGGCCACTGCCCGCCGCCGTGTAGACCGCTCCATGTTCAAGCGCCATTGGCACGCCCATCTGGAAATTTTCACTGTACCAGGCATTGCGCAGCAGCACATGCGGGATCCCGGATTCCGCCAGCATCTCTTCCGTTGCCTTGTGCTCGCTCGCCAGAATCAGAGGCGAGGTCGCGGCTTGCAGGATACTGGTATAGGCCACGAGGCTGACGTTCCGGGCGCGGGCAGCATCAATTACGGCGCGATGCTGAGTTGTGCGTTTGCCAACCTCGCTGCTCGAAACCAAAAGCACACGGTCCACGCCCTCAAGCGCCTGAAAAACGGTGTCCGGCTGGTCGTAATCACAATGCCGCACCTCTACGCCCAAAGCAGTCAGATCTTCCACCTTCTGCGGGTCGCGCGCGCCGGCAATGACACGCAGATTGCGTGAAGCCAGCAATGAGACCGCAACCCGCCCCAGTTGGCCACTGGCACCCGTCACAAAATAGGTCAGTTCGTTCATTGCACTTCTCACATGTTTGATAAAAATGCCAACGCCGGAAACGG
Source organism: Novosphingobium sp. (assembly GCA_040004085.1). GTDB lineage: Bacteria > Pseudomonadota > Alphaproteobacteria > Sphingomonadales > Sphingomonadaceae > Novosphingobium. The sequence continues at coordinate 7,483 of JBDUBN010000072.1, read as the reverse complement.
TGCCGCGTGCCGTATCTATACACATAGAACTAATGTTCAATATATATTTGACGAGGACAAATTTAGCCCAAGGTTACATGGATGTAACTTTAAAATTACTGAAACGTTACTTGCATGTATCAGGTTACATCAATGTAACTGGTTGACTAGGGGAATTTTATCTCACAGCCAATGTGTGGACTAGCGGGCTGACGATCGATTTCGTCGAACCGCGCGGTTTGCAGAAATAAGCCATCGTTCACCGATGGTGTGACAAGAAAAATGTCTAATAATAAAATACATGGAGGGGTTGCGGTGAATAGAACTGCTTTTATAGCTCGAAATATTACACTTGGAGCGATTACTGCCTACGCGGCAGTTATGTCGATGCCAGCGTTTGCACAAGATGCACAACAGGATGCGCAACAAGGCGAGAGTAAATCCTCGAATCCGGAAATCGTCGTTACCGCGCAATTCCGGGGACAAAAGCTGCAGGACACGCCCATCGCAATCACCGCGATTACCGCAAGCCAGATGGAGGCACGCGGGCAAACGAGCGTGGTCCAGATTGCAGAGCAAGCGCCCAACGTCACTCTTAAGCCCGCAGGGGCGGCCGGGGGGCCATCCCTGATTGGTTTTATTCGCGGTATTGGCCAGGGCGATGCCAGCCCGGCGCTTGAGCCCGGGGTCGGCCTTTATGTCGATGATGTCTATTACTCGACCCTGACCGGTTCGACGCTGGACTTGTTCGATCTGGAGCGGGTCGAGGTCTTGCGTGGGCCGCAGGGCACGCTTGCCGGCAAGAATTCGATCGGCGGCGCGATCCGCTTGATTTCCAAGAAACCCGGTAGTGAGCAAGGGGGCTACCTTGAAGCCAGTGCGGGATCATACAATGACATGCGTCTGCGTGGCGCGGCTGATTTTGCGCTTGTCCCGGACCAATTGTTCGCACGAATCTCGGTCATCGCGCGCAAGCAGGACGGCTATGTTGATCGCATCGACTATGCCTGTACGCACCCCGGTTCGGGCCTTCCCCGGATTGCCACCGGGACGGACTGCAAGCTCGGCGCTGAAGGTGGGACGCGCTCAATTGGTGGCCGCGTTGCCCTGCGCTGGCAGCCTTCGCCCACGTTTGAGGCCAATTTTTCCGCTGACATGACGGATGAAGATTCCGAACCGCCAGCCAACGTGCTTTTGGCAGTTTCGCCGAGCGCACTGTCGGTTGGCATCGACACCGATCACAATATCGCGACTGGCGAAATCGGGTCATTCTTCGGACTGTTCCCATATCTGAGCGGCTACGACGTTTCGTGGAACGCACCCGGCGCGCTGGGTGCCTGTCGATACATCGCCTACGGCCCTGGCAGTTGCGACCCGAAAAGCCCGAACAATCCTTTCGTCAATTACGCCACGTATCAGGATCCGCGTGCGCCTGGCACGGGTGGTCTGGGGGCCAGTGGCTACACGCCGCTGACGGCAAAGCCCGAGCAAACGTTACGCTCTTACGGCTTTTCCGCACAGTTCGAGTGGAAGCTGTCCGACAACATGGCAATGAAGTCGATCTCGGCCTATCGCCACTATGCGGCCGGATTCTCCGATGATGCCGATGGCACGCCTTTGCCCGGTGACCTGCTGGTGCAAAAGCACGTACACCGGCAATTCAGTCAGGAACTGCGCTTGACCGGCACGGCAGGTTCGTTGCTAGATTACACGCTGGGCGGGTTCTACTTTGATCAGAAGACGGTGACGACTGCGCGTGTCGATCTTCCCGCCGCAGGTCTAGACTTCATTAGTGGTCCTGATCGCGTGCCAGCACGCACATGGGCGCTTTTTGCGCATGGTGAACTGCATCTCACCAGTCAGCTCGATCTGACACTGGGGCTACGGTATACCGACGACAAGAAAACGTATATTTTCGGACGAACCAATCCTGACGGCACGGCGGTTTGCAGCAGTGGCTACAACTGTGCGCTGCTGGGCCTGAATGGACAGCAACACACTTACAGCAACACTCATTTCGATTACCGCGCGGCGCTAAGCTATCGCTGGACTGACACGTTCATGACCTATGCGCAGGTTTCGACCGGGATCAAAGGCGGGGGGATCAATCCGCAGCCTTACTATCCGCAGCAAATCCTGAGCTTCGGGCCAGAAAAGCTAACTGCCTATGAAGTCGGCTTCAAATCGCAATTTCTGGATCGCGCAATTCGCCTGAACGGCTCAGCATTCTACAATCGCTATAACAATATCCAGCTCAATCTGCTCGAATGCAGCGCCTATGCCGGAGCGGGTTTTGGTTTTCCATGCCTGCTGCGGGCCAATGCCGGCAATGCCAACATAAAGGGCGTTGAGCTTGAGACATACCTGCAGCCAACGGACCGTCTGACCATAGATGGTTCGTTGAGTTATCTCGATTTCAAGTATCGTGATACGGATCCGCTTTCAGGCATTCCGGTTACAGCGGTGACCCCGTTCACCTCCAAATGGAAAGCCAGTGCCGGGATTCAGTACAAGTTTCCACTTGGCAGCGCAGGCTCACTCACGCCGCGCATCGACTATAACTACCAGTCGAGCGTGTTCACCAATTCGGCCAACACACCGCTCTCGCGGATTGCCGGCTATGGATTGCTAAATGGTAACCTCACTTTTGCCTCGGCGGACCGCTGGCAGCTCTCTGTTGAGGTCCAGAATATCACTGACAAGCTGTTTTATCTGACCATTTCCGATTTCACCACAATCGGCAACGGATATGCAGCCGCCCAGCCAGGACGGCCCCGCACGTTCCGCGTAAGCTTCCGCAAGAACTTCTAACGGACACTTGCACGACGAATTTGTCACAAAAGGCATGGGTAATTCAAACATGAAACGCGCTTCTACGTTGAAACTAGCCGGGTTGTTGTCAGTGTTGGCGTTGGCGACATCTGCACTTGGGGCTCCCCCCCAACCTGGCTTATGGCAAGCCAGTTGGGGGGCTGCACCCCAGCCTCCGGTTGTTGCAATGGGGCCGATCCCCGCAACGCCGGCGCTGCACGACCAGACCGTTATCCAGGTCATGCGGTTGAGTGCCGGGGGGGAGCGCCTGCGCGTTCGTTTTACAAATGCGTTTGGCACGGTGCCGTTGCAGATTGGCAAGGCGCGGATCGGGCTGGCCGGACCCAATGGCGCATTCCTGCCGGGTACTGATCGACCTGTCCTGTTCAATGGACGAGACTCGGCCAGTATCGCACCGGGTGCGCCGATGCTCAGCGATCCAGTGGACTTGCCAGTCCGCGCGCTCGCCAAGGTGGTAATCCGGATTTATCTGCCGCAGGATACCGGACCTTGCACCTGCCATCCACTGTCGCTGGAGCCAGGTTGGGTCACGGACGGCGACCAAGCGATAGCAAGGGGCGCACCGACTGGCGCACCGTTCGCAAGCCGTGCCTTTGTTGCGGGTATTGATGTGGTTGCGCGCCAGCCAGTGCGGTCGGTAGTCGTGCTCGGCGATTCGTTAACCGATGGATATGGCGCGACAGTCGGTGGCGAGAACAGCTGGCCCGACCGACTTGCCGAAAGGCTGAACGCCAAAGCCAACGGCAGGGTCGGGGTCGTCAACATGGGGATCTCGGGTAATCGCCTGCTCAGTTTCGGGGCTGGCGAAAGTGCGCTGGCCCGGCTTGACCGGGATGTCCTCGCGCAACCGGGCGCGCGCTACCTCGTTGTTTTCATAGGCATCAATGATATTGGCGCTGGCCAGTTGTCGCACATGACGGGGCCCTTCGCTGACATTATGCGGTCGCTCTTTCCCAAGAGCGGAGATCTGGACCCGGTTGCCATGTTGGAGGGATATCGCCAAATCATTGAACGGGCTCACGATCGCGGCATGAAGGTCTACGGTACGACGATCACGCCATTTGGTGGCGCACCCCTGTTCAACGCAGCGAGTGAAGCCCAGCGTCAAGCAATCAACAAATGGATCAGGACCAGTGCGCCCTTCGATGCCGTGCTGGATTTCGATGCGGTCTGGCGCGATCCAGCCAAACCTGAGCAGATCAGGCGCGAGTTCAGTTCACCCGATCTGTTGCACGGCAATGATGCGGGTTACAGGGCGTTGGCGGATTCGGTGCCTCTCTCGCTGTTCAACTGATTGGTCAGCCAAACATTCAGGCATAGATTTCCACAGCCTCATCGAACTTACGGCGGGCGCTGCGAATGTCGCCATGGCTTTCTTGCGCCCAATCAATAAGCTTCCAGATCAGCGGCAGCACCGATCGCCCGAGTTCGGATAGGGTATATTGGACAGTGACCGGCTTGGTTGGAAGCACGGTGCGCTCTACAATCCCGTCACGCTCCAGTTCGCGTAGTGTGCGGGTTAGCATCCGCTTCGAGATATCGGGAATGATTCGCCCCAGTTCATTAAAGCGCTTGGGGCCTTGTTCAAGCATGCAAATGATCAGCGAGGCCCATTTACTTCCGATTCGGTCCAGAACATCCCGGATCGGGCAATTGCAGAGATTGTTGAAATCCTGATCCATTTTTCGCGATCCTCGCAACATGGCCCGTGCTGTTTCCAGAGCAATAGCGTAATCTGGTCTCAATTCAAGACCACGCGCGAGGGCGCACCTGGAGCCTTCTCCAGCAGTCTGCTGAAAAACCCATAGCATTTGCGGCTTGTTCTGATCCACTGTTTCCAGGCAGGGAGGCGGGGTCGCGCTGGGAGCGATCCACCCCATCAGTTCAGTGCCGACCAAACGACACCTTGCTTAATCCTGCAGTGCCGGTTGCCGTATCGCCTCGACTTCGTCAGCCAGATTATATCCGTCAAGAATACTGCGGACCAGCGATCCGGCTCCATCCCAGTCGAAATGACGGTACGCCCGGCCCTTGATGACGAAGGCTGCACCGGTAAAGAACATCTCGTACTGGTGATGGCGCGAGGCAAACTCCGATCCCACCGCGTCCCAGGCCAGCTTGTAGAACTTGACCTTTTCCTGTGCGCTTGCCGAAGGCGACTGCAGCGTTCGCTCGATCAGGTTCGCGACTTCCGGGTTGGCGAAGTCCATCACCGATGACGGCAGCATGGTCATCCCCCCGCCGGCAAGTTCGCGCAGCGTATTGAGGATCTTTGGGTAGAGCTGCTGCGTGAGGATTTCGGCGGCATAGAGCGTCGGGCGGTGCGGGATGTAGTACTTGCCGTGATAGGTCCCCTTTGCCTCCATCGCCGCGACCAGCGCATCGACCATGCTGCTTTCGGCGGCAAGCTGGCCGAGCGTTTCACGCACCTGCGGAAAGTTGGTCGCCCCGTTCATTTCGGTCATGCGGTGCGCCAACCCGACCAGAAAGCGGACCTTGACCGACAGGCGGACCATCGCCTGGTAGTTTTGATAAGCGTGTGCTGGTGTGCCCTGAAATTGCTTTTGGCACATGTCGATGTTGCGTAATACGAAGACGCGCTCCCACGGCACCTTCACATCGTCGAAATAGGCCACCGCATCGTTCTCGTCGAAGCGGCTGCCAAGCGGGTTGTCGAAGATTGAGGGCGAGTGCTCCTCGTACGACTTGCGCGACATCAGCTTCAGACCCTTGCTGCCCATCGGCATGGCAAAGGAAATGGCATAGCGCTCGTCGCCAGGTTGCAGCGGCTGAACGTTGGAGAGGAATATTTCATCGGCTGTGATCGCACCGGTAGCCAGCATCTTGGCTCCACGCACGGTGATGCCTTCGCTATCCTCGTCGACCACCCCGGCGGTCAGGAATTCGTCCATCTGGGCGCCTGCTGCCTTCGACCTGTCTGCCTGTGGGTTGTTGAACACCGAAGTCAGGTAGAGGTCATTGTCACGCATATAGCGGTAGTAATCGGCGAAGGCGCCGGCGCGCTGGGGATCGCAGGATTCCAGCACGTCAAGTCCCATGAACATGCCCGACATTGACGAGGCAATGTAGTCCGGCGCACGACCGAAGAACCCGGCGTGCAAGGTGGCCCAAGCTTCCATCGCCTTACGGCGCTGGACCATTTCGGCGTAACATTCGGGCAATTGCCAAATGCGATTGGCGCGCGAACCATCGGGCTGTTCGAAGGTCATCAGCTCGCGGTTCTCGGGCGCGGCGGCAAAATCATACAGACCGCCAACCGATCGCACCGAACGAGCAAAGGCGACGTGCTCGGTGACGTCGGAAACACGCTCGCCGTTTATGAACACGGCGCGCCCATCACGCAGCCCTTCGATGTGCTTTTGACCAGTCTTCATACCCTTGCTCCGTCCTCTTGTGTTTGTTCGGCCGGGGACAGGACAGGCAAAATTGAGCCTGATCCGGTGGCCATCGTGCCGGATGGTTCCGCATTATAGTTTATATATAAAGTATTTTGCCCAAACTCGATCCCGGCAGGCCTTGTCGTCAGGGTCTTGCGCAAGTTGAACGCGCCCATCACGCTGCGCCGGACGTGTTTTCAACGCCCAACCGGCGGAGAAGCAGGCGAGGATTGCATGTCAGGTAGCGCGCCCGGCGCTCTGCTGCGAAGGCTTGCAACTGCTCGTGCGGCTCTATCAGCCCCATTGGGAACGGCCAATCCGATCCGAACAGAACGTGGTCCTGCCCGAACGTTGCTTCTGCCAGGATCGCCGCCGGCTCGCTGTGGCAGATGCAATCGACATGGAGGCCTGGCAACTGCTGCGCCGCAGTTGGGCCAGACGGGTCGATCCCGGGCCGGGCGGTGGCATGGCCGCGATCCCACCGGCCCGCAGCCATCGGTGCCAGCCCTCCGCCATGGGCAAAGCACAGGGTCATAGCGGGATAGCGCTGCGGGACCCCGGCAAAGACCAGATGCGCCAGGGCCACGCTCGATTCGTACGGATTGCCCAGCAAGTTGGAGAGATAGAAGGCCCGCAGTCGGCCATCGGCGCACTCGCCCGGATGCAGGAAAACGAAGGAACCTGCCCCGTTGAGCACGTGCCACAATGCGTCGAAAGCAGGATCACTGAGTCCACGATCATCGCCGGTTCCGGTCGGCATGGAGAACAGCTTGTGACCATGGGCTATGGCAGCCGATGCGATCTGTGTTGCGACCGCTGGATCTTGCGTGGGCAGATGAAACAGCGCCTCGATCCGGCCAGACGTTCCGGCGGCGATTTCCGCCAGACCCTGGTTGAGATAATCGGCCCAGACGCGCGCTGCGGTACCACCAAGGTGCTGGCGGTAGAGCGGCGGCGGCGTTGAAACCCAGGCGCACTCCACGCGGTTGCGGTCCATCCAAGCTAGCAGTTCGTCCGGCTCGAACAGCTTCTTCATGGTCACGGCATGGCCGTCGACATACATGACCCGCGCTGCGGCATCCCATTCCACGCCGTCCAGCCCGGCGAGCCGCGCCTCGACCACCGGCACCAGATGCGCGTGGACGTCGAGTACGATCGGCCCGTCGGCTGGCTGCGTCATGATCCCGTCGGCTGGCTGCGTCATGATCCCGTCGGCTGACTGCGTCATGATGGTGTCCCGCTCTTCCTGCGATCAGCCGTTTGGCAGCACTGCG
>JBDUBN010000408.1:0-2822 GCA_040004085.1 Novosphingobium sp. | reverse complement strand
GCTGAGGAGCACATGATCTTCAAGCTCCCCCGCCAACTGGTTGATTGAGCAGACGGCATGGCAGTTTACACTCAGCTTGACGATGCGGCGCTGGCCGAACTGGTCGCCGCCTTTGACCTGGGCAGGCTGGTTTCGTGCAAGGGCATTGCCGAGGGGATATCGAACAGCAACTGGCTGGTAGATACCGCGAAGGGCGATCGCGCCGCGCGTTATATCCTGACGATGTACGAAACGCGCACGGAAGTGAGCGACCTGCCGTTCTTCCTCGGCCTGATGGACCACTTGGCCGAACGCGACTGTCCGGTACCGCGCACGATCCATGACACCAACGGAGCCGCCTATCGACTGCTGAACGGCAAGGCGGTGGCTTTGATCGAGTTCCTGCCCGGCGTTTCACTATCGCGCCCCAGTCCAGCACAAGCCCGTGTGGTTGGTGCGGCGCTGGCGCAAATCCACCTTGCCGCCGCCGACTTTGCCCAGACCCGCGCCAACGGTATGGGCCCCGCTGAGTGGCAGCGACTGGCTGCAGCCTGCGGAACTGACGGGTTGGGCTCCATCTCACCAGAACTTGCCGAGCTGGTCGCCCGCGAACTGCCCGCCGTGATCGCGCAGTGGCCGCAAGACCTGCCGCGCTCGGTCATTCACGCCGATCTGTTTCCGGACAATGTGCTGATGCTGGGCGACCGGGTCAGCGGATTGATCGACTTCTATTTCGCCTGCACCGATACCACCGCCTATGACGTGGCGGTAACCCACGCCGCATGGTGCTTTGATGCAGACGGCACAGGCTTTGACCCGGAATTGTCAGCGGCATTGCTCGAAGGCTATGAAGCGGTGCGGCCATTGCAGGCGGCGGAGCGCGCGGCATTGCCGCTGCTGGCGCGCGGCGCGGCGATCCGCTTTACCATGACCCGCGCCTATGACTGGCTAAACACCCCCGATGGCGCGCTGGTGACCCGCAAGGACCCGATGGCGTTTGCCCGCCGTCTGGCCTTCTATGCCGATCCCGCAAATGCCGGAGTGTTCGGCGGGTGAAGCATGTCGAGGTTTTCACTGACGGCGCCTGCAAGGGCAATCCCGGCCCCGGCGGCTGGGGCGCGATCCTGCGCATCGGCGGACACGAGAAAGAGCTCTCCGGCGGCGAGAAACCGACCACCAACAACCGCATGGAGATGACCGCCGCGATCCGCGCGCTGACTGCGCTCACTCAGCCCTGCGAAGTCACGCTGCATACCGACAGCCGCTATGTGATCGACGGCATTACCAAGTGGATCTTTGGCTGGCAGAAAAATGGCTGGAAAAATGCGGCGAAAAAGCCGGTGGCCAATGCCGAACTGTGGCAGGAACTGGTCGCCGCCGCGCGCCCGCACAAGATCAAATGGGTGTGGGTCAAAGGGCACGACGGCCACCCCGAGAACGAACGCGCGGACAAACTGGCCAGCGACGCCGCGCTGCGCGCTTAAAGCCCGCGAATGCCGCCGAAATCGAGATCGGTAACCCGGCCATATTCCGTCTGGCACCTGACAGAAATCATTCATGTATTTTGCGGCAACTATGAACAGTCATTAAGCACCGTTCGTTAACCTCCGCGCGTTACTAGGACCTGATGATCGCGCTGGTTTTCATATTGACACAAATGCTTGTCATCGCAGGCATTACTTACTCTGAGCGGTTGCGGAATTCTGGTCCATCGGATTGGCTGCGCAACCTGCAATCGTGGGTAATTGACCTCGGCGCGTCGTTCCTCATCCTGCCGTTTTTCAGCAATTGGAAGGGCGCCGCGCTGATCGATGGCAAGGCGCTGCCGTTCTACATCGCCTTTCCCATTTTCATTCTGGTTCGGGATTTTCTGGAGTTCGCCTTCCATCAGGCGCAGCACCGTGTTCCACTGCTGTGGCGAATGCATTCGTTGCACCACAGCGACCCGGAGATGTCGGCGCTCACCACCAATCGCCATTTCTGGGGCGATCAGGTGATCAAGGCGGCGACGATCTGGCCGCTGACTTCGGTGCTGATCAGCCAGACCAAAGGGATGCTGGCGATCTATGCCGTGGTCACGTTGTATAATTATTTCATTCACGCCAATATCAAGGTCAACTTTGGCAGGCTGTCGTGGCTGCTGAATTGCCCTGCCTATCACCGCCGGCATCATTCGAAGCTGCCGCAAGATTACGATTCGAACTTCGCCGCGCTGTTTCCGATTTGGGATGTGATCTTTGGCAGTTATCGGCGACCCGATGGCTGGCCGCCAACCGGCCTCGCCAAGATGCCCGCGCGCGTGACCGATCTGGTGATCTGGCCGTTCCTGAACCATGAGCCGGTTCCGGCCAAGGCACAAGCGGCGGAAAACCCCGTTACGGCACGGTAAGTCCGCTCCATTCAGCCGCGAATGACAGGACGTCGGCCGCCTCAGCAATCACCTTGTCAGTCGGCTTGCCAGCACCGTGGCCAGCGCGGGTTTCAATGCGGATCAGGTGCGGTTTTGGCCCCAAGGGTGCCGCTTGCAGGGCAGCGGCATATTTGAAGCTGTGGCCGGGAACCACCCGATCGTCGGTGTCCGCAGTCGTCACCAGCACCGCCGGATAATCGGTGCCGCTGCGCAGGTTATGATAGGGCGAATAGGCGCGCAGCACCTTGAAATCGGCCTCGCGGTTCGGATAACCATAATCGTCGACCCAGTACCGGCCCGCCGTGAAGCGATCAAAGCGCAGCATGTCCATCACCCCGACTTGCGGGATGGCAACCGCGAACAGATCGGGCCGCTGGTTGACCACCGCGCCCACAAGCAGGCCGCCGTTTGATCCGCCCTGAATCGCCAGCCC
>JBDUBN010000407.1:0-2831 GCA_040004085.1 Novosphingobium sp. | reverse complement strand
GAAATCGTCGAGCGGCCCGATCATCCGTGGTTCGTCGGCGTGCAGTTCCATCCCGAACTCAAGAGCCGCCCATTCGATCCACACCCGCTATTCGCCGGGTTCATCGGCGCGGCTTTGGCGCAGGCACGGTTGGTTTAGGAATCAAAGGGGGCGGGCCTTTTGTAGACCCACCCCCGGCGTAATTACATCAGGTCAACGATCAGGCCGCTGCGCTCTTGTCCTTACCGGTTTCACCAGCGTTTTCAGCAGGCGTGTCGACCAGAGACAGAGGCTTCGCGCCGCCAATTACCACCTTCTTCGGTTTCATCGCATCGGGCACTTCGCGCACCAGGTCGATGGTCAGCAGGCCATCTTCAAGGTTGGCGTTTTCCACCCGGACGAAATCGGCCAGCTCAAACCGGCGTTCAAACCCGCGCTGAGCGATGCCCAGATGCAGGAAGTGCGGGTTCGGTGCGGTATCCTCGGCCTTGCGTCCGGTAATGGTCAGGAGGTTCTGTTGGCCAATGATCTCAAGGTCGTCGGCTTTGAAACCGGCGACCGCCAGCGTGATGCGATAGGCATCATCGCTTTGACGCTCGATATTGAACGGGGGATAGTTATCGCTCGTGCCGACGCGGCTTGAATTTTCCAGCAAATCAAATAGCCGGTCAAAGCCAACGGTGTTGCGGCGATAGGGGGTAAAATCGATACGGGTCATGGCAAAAATCCTCTTGATTGAGCAATCTTCGGTCTAAGTTGTCGTTCATGTCGGAGCCCTGTTTGGCGCTCCTCCAGTGCGTCACGCCCGGTGCGGCGCATGACACGGATGATGAGATATGTTAGCCTCGCCGCGTTTCAAGACCCGGTTCCCACCAATTTATGTCGCAACTCACGTCTCAAGGTTCACCAATGGCTAAAGTCGAGATTTATACCCAGTTTGGGTGCTATTATTGCTCCAGCGCCAAGGCTTTGCTCAATGGCAAGGGTGTTGCCTATACCGAATATGACACGACCATGGACGCTGCCAAACGCCGCGAGATGATCGAGCGCGCACCCGGTGCGACTACCGTGCCGCAAGTGTTTGTTGACGGCGTGGCGATCGGCGGCAGCGATGACATTCACGCGATGGATCACGCAGGGAAGCTTGACCCGCTGCTGGGGCTTTAAGTGGCCTCGCGCCCCCCGGTTCGGGTAGCCTTGTTACAAATGACGTCGGGCATCGACCCGGCGGAAAATGGCGCGGCCATCGTTTCGGCCATTTATGCGGCAACAGCGGGCGGGGCGGAAATGCTGTTCACCCCTGAAATGTCGAACCTGATCGACCGTGACCGCAAGCGCGCGTCGCCCAATGTGGTCGCGGAGGAACTGGACCCGGTTTTGGCGGCAGCCCGCGAAGCTGCTGCCACGGCGGGCATCTGGGTGGCGCTGGGATCACTCGCCATCGCGCGGGGCGATGACCGTTTTGCCAACCGGGCTTTCGTGATCAATGCGGCGGGAGAAATCGCCGGGCGCTATGACAAACTGCACATGTTCGACGTCGATCTGGACACCGGCGAAACATGGCGCGAGTCCAAGGCTTATGCACCCGGTGATGCGCTCTGTGTGGTCGATGATACGCCGCTGGGGCGACTGGGCGTGACGATTTGCTATGACATCCGTTTTCCCGCCCTGTTTGAGGCCCTGGGCAACCGGCGCTGCGATGTGATCGCCATTCCCGCTGCCTTCACCGTGCCGACCGGGCGCGATCATTGGCACATCCTGCAACGCGCCCGCGCGATTGAGGCCAGCGCCTTCGTTCTGTCCGCCGCGCAAGTGGGCCTGCATGCCGATGGGCGTGAGACTTACGGGCACAGTCTGGCAGTTGATCCCTGGGGCGCCGTCCTGCTCGACATGGGAGGCGAGGACGCGAGGCTGGGCTTTGTCGATCTCGACATGGCGCGCATCGCCAATGTTCGCAAACAATTGCCAAGCCTTGCCAATCGCCGCGTTATCCCCACTTAGAGGCTGATGATTGTTTTCGATCTTGAATGCCGCACGGGCGGCCACCGATTTGAGGGCTGGTTCGGCTCGTCAGACGACTACGCAGGCCAGCAGGAGCGCGGGCTGGTGTCTTGCCCCAGTTGCGGCAGTGTGGACGTCGGCAAGGCGGTTATGGCGCCCAATCTTGGCCGCAAGGGCAACCAGCTGTTGTCGCGAGAGGCGCCCATCAGCAAGCCCCAGACCGACTCGCTCCCTGCCGTCGCTCCCGCCGCCGCCGCGACCAACGCTGGTCCCCAACTGACACCCGAAGCTATCGCCATGTTCCGAGCACTGGCGACCGCGCAGGCAGAGGCGCTCAAGACTTCGCGCTGGGTCGGGGAAAAGTTCGCCGACACCGCCCGCGCCATTCATTATGGCGAAAAGGCCGAGGAACCGATTTATGGCAAGGCCACGCCTGACGAGGCACAGGAACTGGCCGAAGAAGGCATCGCCATCGCCCCGGTGCTGTTCCCGGTCATCCCGCCCGATCAGGCTAATTGAACGCGCTGCTCAACCTAGATTGCCAGCCCCCGCACTCGCCTCTATGGAAACGCCGGGGCACCCGTAGCTCAGCCGGATAGAGCACCAGATTCCTAATCTGGGGGCCATGGGTTCGAATCCCGTCGGGTGCACCACTTCCCGCCAGTCCGGTGACGGGCCAACTCAGTCCCTGTTCAGCCAGTTTTTCCAGATCGCCACGATCCATATCGCGCCCGCCGTCAGGGCCATGATGCAGATGGTGATGTAGAAACCGTGAACACCGGTCTTGGTGAACGGAGTTTCGAAGTTCATGCCGAAAATGCCCGCGATGGCGCCGGTCAGACCGATGATTA
>JBDUBN010000003.1:0-30183 GCA_040004085.1 Novosphingobium sp. | reverse complement strand
GGAGGGGCCGATATGCACGGCCTCATCGGCAGAGCGCACATGCAGCCCGGCCGCATCAGCATCCGAATAAACCGCGACCGTGCGAATACCCATCTGGCGGGCAGTACGAATGATCCGGCAAGCAATTTCGCCGCGATTGGCGATGAGGAGGGATTTGATCATAAATCCTCCCCGGCACGGGGAGGTGCCCCCTTTAGGGGGCGGAGGGGTCCCGCCTCGCGGCAAGCTTCGACAATCCCCAAGACGCAACCTTCCATGTTTTTTAATACCTCATAAGCGGGAATCCGAAGCGTTCTAAACCCACGCTCGGCCATAATCCGGTCCCGCACTTCGTCCCTTTGCGGCTGATCGCCCCGGTTGTGAGCTTCGCCATCCACTTCGACGGCAAGACGGGAGGAAAGGCAGGCAAAGTCCAGCGTGTAGGGCGCTTGTGGGACTTGCTTACGGAATTTGTAACCACCGGGGCGTTTCTGAAGTTCAACCCACAACAGCAGTTCGGGCAAGCTCAATTCCTGACGCAGCTTGCGCGCGCGCTTCACTTGCTTGATCGGCTGGACGAGAACCTCAGGCATTTGCGTCACGCCTAAATCCTCCCCGGTACGGGGAGGTGGCGCGAAGCGACGGAGGGGTCCCACTTTCCTACGGGCGCAGCGTTTTCGGAGAGGTGGGACCCCTCCGTCAGCCCTGCGGGCCGCCACCTCCCCGTGCCGGGGAGGATTTTAGCGAGGAGGGATTTGATCATGGCCATCACATCCTGAACACGCCAAAGCGCGCCTTCTCCTCAACCGGCGCATTCAGCGCTACCCCCAGCGCCAGCCCCAGCACATCCCTTGTCTGCGCCGGATCAATAATCCCATCGTCCCAGCCGCGCGCGGTGGCGAAGTAGGGGTTGCCTTCGTCTTCGTACATCTGGCGGACCGGGGCCTTGAACGCCTCGGCCTCCTCAGGCGTCCACGTCGCCGCGTCGCGGTGGACTGTCGCCAGAACCGAAGCCGCCTGCTCGCCGCCCATCACGCTGATCCGGGCGTTGGGCCAGGTGAACAGGAAGCGTGGGCTATACGCCCGTCCGCACATGCCGTAATTGCCCGCGCCGAATGATCCGCCGATCAGCACGGTGATCTTCGGCACGCTGGCGGTGGCGACTGCGGTGACCAGTTTTGCGCCGTGCTTGGCTATGCCCTCGGCCTCATACTTGCCGCCGACCATGAAGCCGCTGATGTTCTGGAGGAACAACAGGGGTATCCGCCGCTGGCAGGCGAGTTCGATGAAGTGCGCGCCCTTGACCGCGCTCTCGCTGAACAGCACGCCGTTGTTGGCCAGAATGGCGACGGGAATGCCCCAGATATGGGCAAAACCGCAGACCAGCGTGGTGCCGTAGAGCGCCTTGAATTCGTGGAATTCGCTGCCGTCGACCAGTCGCGCGATCACCTCGTGCACGTCATAAGGCGCGCGGACGTCTTGCGGGACGATGCCGTAAAGTTCCTCCGCGTCGAACTTGGGCGGGCGGGGTTCGATCAGGTCGATGTCAGGTTTGTGAACCGGACCCAGGTGGCTGACGATATCGCGCACGATGGTCAGCGCGTGTTCGTCATTCTCGGCGACGTGGTCGACCACGCCGGACTTGCGGCCATGCAAATCGCCGCCGCCGAGGTCTTCGGCGCTGATCACTTCACCGGTTGCGGCCTGTACCAGCGGCGGTCCGGCGAGGAAAATGGTGCCCTGACCCCGGACGATCACGCTCTCGTCAGACATCGCCGGAACATAGGCGCCGCCCGCCGTGCAACTGCCCATGACGCAGGCGATCTGCGGGATGCCTTTCGATGACATCACCGCCTGATTGTAGAAAAAGCGCCCGAAATGCTCACGGTCGGGGAACACTTCGGCCTGATTGGGCAGGTTTGCGCCGCCTGAATCGACAAGGTAAATGCACGGCAGATGGTTCTGCTCGGCGATTTCCTGCGCGCGCAGATGCTTTTTCACCGTTAGCGGATAATAGGTGCCGCCCTTGACCGTCGCGTCGTTGGCAAAGATCATGCACTGGCGGCCAGACACCCGGCCAACTCCGGTAATCAGCCCCGCGCCGGGGACTTCATTATGGTAGAGGCCATTGGCGGCCAGTTGCCCGACCTCAAGAAATGGCGAGCCGGGATCAAGTAGGCGCTCCACCCGTTCGCGCGGCAGCAGTTTGCCGCGCGCGGTATGGCGCTCGCGCGACTTCTTGTTGCCGCCCAGCGCCGCCTTGGCCACCCGCTCGCGCAGTTCGATCACCAGTGCGCGATTGTGCGCGGCGTTGGACTGAAAGCCTTCACTGGTCGTGGCGATGTTGCTCTCCAGAACTGGCCCGCTCATGCCCCGATCAACTCCCGTCCGATCAGCATTCGCCTGATCTCATTGGTGCCCGCGCCGATGTCGAGCAATTTGGCGTCGCGCATATAGCGCTCGACTGGCCAATCTTTGGTATAGCCCGCGCCGCCCAAGGCCTGCACGGCCTCCAGCGACACTTTCATGGCGTTTTCGCTGGCGAGCAGGATCGCCCCAGCCGCGTCAAAGCGTGTCGTCCGCCCGGCGTCACAGGCGCGCGCCACCGCGTAAACATAGGCCCGGGCGCTGTTCAGTGCGACGTACATGTCGGCAATCTTGGCCTGCATCAGCTGGAACGCGCCGATCGGCTTGCCGAACTGCTTGCGTTCGCGAACGAAGGGCAGAACCACGTCGAGGCAGGCCTGCATGATGCCCAGCTGGATGCCGGACAGAACCGTGCGTTCGTAATCAAGGCCAGACATCAGCACGCCAGCGCCGCCGCCGACCGGACCCATGACGTTGTCCTTAGGCACTTCGCAATTATCGAAAACCAGCTCGGCCGTCGGCGATCCGCGCATGCCCATCTTGTCGATCTTCTGGCCGATGGAAAATCCGGCCATGCCCTTTTCGATGATGAAGGTGGTCACGCCCTTCGATCCCTCGCCGGTCCGTGCATAGACGACCAGCGTATCGGCATAAGTCGCGTTGGTGATCCAGAACTTGGTGCCGTTAAGCACATAGCGATCACCGCGTTTTTCGGCCTTCAGCTTCATCGACATCACGTCCGATCCCGCGCCAGCCTCTGACATGGCCAGGCTGCCAAGGTGTTCGCCGGAAATCAGCTTGGGCAGGTACTTCGCCTTTTGGGCATCGTTGCCCCAGCGGCGCAGTTGGTTGACGCACAGGTTTGAATGCGCGCCATAGCTGAGGCCGATGGAGGCCGAGGCCCGCGCGATTTCCTCCTGCGCGATGACGTGTTCAAGATAGCCGAGCGCCAGCCCGCCGTATTCTTCCTCAACGGTAATGCCGTGCAGGCCCAGCGCACCCATTTCCGGCCACAACTCGCGCGGGAACCAGTCCTTGGCGTCGATTTCAGCAGCCAGCGGCGCGATCCGGTCAGCGGCAAAGCGGGCGGTGGTTTCGCGGATCATGTCCGCATTTTCGCCCAGCGCGAAATCGAAATCGGCCATACTGTCTCTCCTTACAGCGAAGACTAGGACAATTCACATCTCAAGAAAAATTGAATTACTCGGCATCACTGTATAGATGGTATCTATGTTGCACCGATACCTCCTGCGGTATTTTCTTGCCCTCGTCGATCACGGCAACTCCTCGCAGCGCCGCTGCCCAGTGCCATGCGTCGAAGCCGGCGCTGCCCACGCGGTACTACTTCCGTCGAATCCCGTCAGGTGCCCATAAAGATTTCGTAAAGTTCGTGGTGCTTGCCTGAGCGCGGGACTAGTCGCGTGTCATGACTGACACTGACGCGCCGCACGCCCACAATGAAAGCCTTCCCGCGCTGGCCATCGGCGCAATCGGGGTTGTGTTTGGCGATATCGGCACTTCGCCGCTCTATGCGTTGAAAGAGAGCTTCATCGGCCATCATCCCCTGACGGTTGATCGCGCCCATATCTTCGGTGTGCTGTCGCTGATCTTCTGGACGATGATGCTGATCGTCACGCTGAAGTATGTTTTCGTCATCCTGCGCGCCGACAACAAGGGAGAGGGTGGCAGCCTTGCGCTGCTGGCGTTGATCGGACGCAAACTTGGCGAAAACCGGTGGACGCCGCTCGTCTCCATACTGGGGGTTATCGCCACAGCCCTGTTTTACGGCGATGCGATCATTACCCCGGCGATCTCGGTTTTGTCGGCGGTCGAGGGACTGACTGTCGTCAACGAAGGGTTTGCCCGCTGGGTGCTGCCGCTGTCGATAGGCATTCTGGTCGGCCTGTTTGCGATCCAGTCGCGCGGGACGGCCGCCGTTGGCAAACTGTTCGGCCCGGTGATCATCGTCTATTTCCTCGTCCTTGCGGTGCTGGGCATTCTTAACATCTTGCAGGCACCACAGGTGCTGTGGGCGCTGAGCCCGCGTTATGCGCTGGAGTTCTTTCTGATCGATCCGGGACTGGCTTTTCTTGCGCTCGGTTCGGTCGTCCTTGCCGTGACCGGGGCTGAGGCGCTTTATGCTGACATGGGGCACTTTGGGCGCAAGGCGATCATGGTCTCCTGGATCTATGTGGCCTTCCCGTGCCTGATCATAAATTACCTTGGCCAGTCGGCACTTCTGCTGGTGAATCCGACTGCCGTCGAAAATCCGTTCTTTCTGATGGCCCCCGAGTGGGCGCGACTGCCACTGGTCGTGCTGGCGACAATGGCGACTATCATCGCCAGCCAGGCGGTAATCTCAGGCGCCTTTTCCATATCGCAGCAGGCGATCCAGCTTGGTTTCCTGCCCCGGCTGCGCATCCAGCATACCAGCGCAAAGGCCGCCGGGCAGATATACGTGCCTCTGGTCAACTGGGGACTGCTGGTGCTGGTGATCCTGCTGGTGGTGGGCTTCAAAAGCTCAAGCAATCTGGCGGCGGCCTATGGCATTGCGGTAACCGGAACGATGTTCATTACAGCTTGCATGCTGGGCGTGATGACGTTTTCGGTGTGGAAATGGCATCCGCTGCTGGCGACGGTGGTTACCGGATCGTTCCTGCTGGTCGACGGTTTGTATTTCGCTTCGAACATGACGAAAATCCCCGACGGAGGGTGGTTCCCGCTGTTTATTGCCGCAATCACCTTCACGCTGCTGACCACGTGGGCCACGGGTCGGCGCCTGATGCGTGAGCGTCTGCACGAAGACGCGATGCCGATTGATCTGTTCCTCAAATCGACCGCTGACAGAGTGAAGCGGGTGTCCGGCAGTTCGGTGTTCCTCGCTTCGAGCACTGAAGGCATTCCTCCGGCGCTTCTGCACAATCTGAAGCACAACCATATCCTGCATGAGCGGGTGGTTATCCTGACGGTTTCGACAGAAGGTGTGCCGCACGTGTCCCCGGAAAACCGCTGCGATGTCGCAGACCTCGGCCATGGCTTCTGCCGGATCGTCCTCCATTACGGTTTCATGGACGAGGTCGATGTGCCAGCAGAATTGGCAAAGGAAGATCGCGCGCCCGGTGGCCCGTTCCGTATGATGGATACCAGCTATTTCCTGTCGCGGGAGACGCTGATCGCATCAAATCGGCCGGGCATGGCAATCTGGCGTGAAAAGCTTTTCGCGTGGATGGTTCGTAACGCCGAAAGCGCGATGGAATTCTTTAAATTACCCACAAACCGGGTGATTGAATTGGGTAGCCAGGTCGAAATTTGAACTGGTCTGAGGCGACGAAGGTCGGGCGTCCGTTCAGTTTGGGCGCGACTTCCGACACATGGGAACGAACCACGGGGGACGACCTTAATACTTAATAGTAATCGATGAATTTGGTGATCAACGTGTACGAAAGTGGCCGGTGGGGACCGCTCGTTGCTGAAATGGCGCAGTCTGGAGGCTGGTCAGTTGGATACGTTGCTGATTGCAAAGTTTCTCGAACGCTATCGTAGCAGCGTCATAATAGTCATTGTGGCCAGCGTGCTGCTGAACGTTATGGTGTTCGCTGGCTCCGCTTACATGCTGCTCGTTTATGACTCGGTCTTGCCAAGCCGCAGCATTCCAACGCTGGTTGGCCTGTTCATCATTCTGGCGCTGGTCTATCTGTTTCAGGCCATGTTCGAGGCGATCCGCAGTGAGGCCATGCTGGGCGTGGCCAATGGGGTTCGCGACGACCTGCTGGAAGCGGTCCAATACGCCACTGTCAGCCGTTCGTTGCGCGGCAACCGGTCGGACGGTGACGGCATGCAGTCTATCCGCGATCTCGACCAGATCCACACCTTCGTCTCAGGTGCTGGCCCGATTGCCCTGATCGACCTGCCGTGGGTGATCGTTTTTCTGGTGGTCCTCGCCGCGCTGCACTGGGCGCTGGGATTGACGGCACTGTTCGGGGTGCTGGTGCTGGTCTGGATCGCGGTCGTCACCAATCGGCGAACCCGCGCTGGCACACAAGAGCTTGCCCAAGTCGCGGGGCAGCGCTCGGCGGCAACGCAGGGGCAACTGCGCTTTGCCGAAGCAGCCAAGGCCATGGGCATGCAAGCCCGTCTGCAGGAACGCAGCGTCCATTGGGACGTCACTTATGTTCACGCGCAGACCTATCTGGCGAGGAATGTGGCCCGGCTGAGCGGGACCGGGCGAACGTTCCGCATTTTCCTGCAGTCCTTGATCCTGACCGTGGGCGCGCTTCTGGTGATCGACGGCAAAGCCAGCGGCGGCGTTATCCTTGCCTCCTCCGTACTGGCTGGCCGAGCGTTGGCTCCGGTCGATCAGGCGCTGGCCAATTGGCGCGGGCTGGCGGCGGCGCGAGCGGGCTGGAGCCGGCTCGTCGAGGCCATTTCGGCCCATCGTCCCCCGCCGCCCCGGACCGTGACCCTGGCTCCGCCAGCTGGTGAAATCGTGATTCGCGACGCTTGGCTGGCTCCACCGGGCACCCAGACATTCGTGCTCACCGGCATCAGCTTCAGCCTGCAGCCGGGGCAAGCGCTGGCCGTTATCGGTCCTAGCGCTGCGGGCAAGACCTCGCTGGCCAAGGCCATGTTGGGAATCTGGCCACTGGCCCGCGGTGAGATCCGCATCGACGGCGCAACTTACGATCAATGGGATGACGAGGCACTCGGCGCCAGCATGGGCTATGTGCCGCAAAACGTTGAACTGCTGGAAGGGTCGGTGGGGGCCAATATTGCCCGATTCCACCCCGAAGCCACCTCTGATGCGATTATCGCTGCCGCCCGCGCAGCAGGGCTGCACGAAATGATCCTCGGCCTGGAGGATGGCTATGAAACGCTGGTTTCGGCGGGGGGATTTGAACTCTCGGCAGGCCAGCGGCAGCGCATCGGCCTGGCCCGGGCGCTGTATGGCGACCCCTTTCTGGTGGTGCTGGATGAGCCCAATTCCAACCTCGACGCGGAAGGCGATGCGGCTTTGGCCAAAGCCATCATGGGCGTGCGTGAACGCGGCGGCGTGGTCGTGATGATCACACATCGCCCGGCGGCACTTGGCCCCGTTACTCATGTGGCCGTTCTGAACGCGGGGCGTCTGGTCGACTTCGGCGCGCGTGACGAGGTGATGGGGCGGCTCCAGTCGACGTCGGCCATACCGCCCGCCGTTAATCCCGGACGCGACCCTGCGCCACAGGTGGCCAAGGAAGAGCGGGTGTCATGAACTTCCCGATGCGTACAGGCAACGATGTGGCGAACCTGCCTCTGAAATGGGACGACGAGCCACGTGTCACCGCCGATGGTTTTGACCTCAAAAAGACGCTGAAGATCTGCAGCGGCGTCTTGCTGGGGCTGATCCTGCTGTCAGCCGTGGTGCCGATCGGTTCGGCGGTTATCGGCAGCGGGCAAGTCGGCGTTGAATCGCGCGTCAAGCGTATCGCGCACCCGACCGGGGGCGTGATCACGGAAATCAGCGTGGCCAATGGCAAGCACGTCGAAAAAGGTCAGCTGCTCATGCGCCTTGATGACCGGGTTACGGGCGCGGATGCGATGTATTCCAACCTGACAGTCGAACAGTTGCTGGCCCAGAAAGCCCGGCTCGAGGCGGAACGGCTGGGGTCTGGCCGTATAATTTTCCCGCCCGAACTGGCGCAGTTGAACACGGATTCCGCGCACAAGGCGATGCAGGATGAGCAGCGCATGTTTCAGGACCGGCGCAATGAGGAAGGCCAGTTACGCGCCCAGTTGCAGGCGCGTACAGCCCAATATAACGAACAAATTCGCGGGTTTCAGGGCCAGATTGCTTCGCTGCGACGGCAAGAGAAACTCATCGAGCCGGAACGGGCGAGTGTGAAGGAACTGTGGGACAAGCAATTGGTCACGATCAACCGGTTGAACGAGCTGGAGCGCACCGCCGCCGAAATCGAGGGCAGCGCCGCATCGTTGCAGGCCCAAATTGCGCAGGCCCGCGCCCGCATCACTGAAACGCAGGAGCAGGCAATTCAGCTTGGCCAGACGCGGCGGGTGCAGGCGGGCACGGATCTGGCGCAAGTGAATTCCGCGCTTAATCAACAGCAATTGCGCAGCGTTTCCGCCAGTGACCAGAAGAGCCGCAGTGAAATCCGCGCGCCCTATTCAGGCACCGTCGAAAAGCTCGCCTTTATCTCCGTGGGTGACGTCGTCCGTCCGGCCGAAACGATCATGGAGATCGTTCCTGACCGTGACGAGATGCTGGTCGAAGTGGCGATCAATCCGGCCGATGTCGATCAGGTGCAGCCCCGGCAGGAAGCGCAAGTGCGCTTCACCTCGTTCAACCGCGCGACGACGCCCGAAATCCCGGCCAGGGTTCTCAGCGTCGCGACCGATCGCACCGAAAATGCGGAATCCAAGCAATCGTTCTACACCGTTCGGGTCGCGATTGATCAGGCTGCAGTGCGCCGCGAGGGGCTTGATCTGCGCAACGGGATGCCCGCCGAAGTCTATATCCAAACCGGGAGCCGGTCATTGATATCATACATATTCAAGCCTTTGCGCGATCAATTTGCGCGCGCGTTTCGCGACAATTGAGGGGCACCATGCGATATCCGCTCAACGCCGGGATGAGTTTGACCGTTGTAGCATTGCAGGTTTGGCTGGGAGTCGGCGTGACGATGGCGCAGGACCTATCGGCCCCGCGCGGCGTCGTTTCCATCCCGCAGCCGGCAGGCCCGGCTCCGCGTTCGGTCCTCACCCCGCAATTGCCGCCGGGAACTCCCGATGCCATGGTGCAAGCCGATCCCGCCGTGCCGATCACAACCTTCGTCGAAACGCTGCAGCGCGCCTATTGGACAAATCCTGCGCTGCTGGCAGAGCGTGCCCGGTTGCGCGGCACCGACTATCGGCTGCCACAAGCGCGCGCCGCCTATGGCCCCAAGCTCGATTATCAGGCGAGTTATGGCTGGCAGCGTGATAATTTTCAGCAGCCCGTCGGCGGATATCGAGCCTATTCGGGGTGGGGCTACACTGCGTCGGCTATACTGACGCTGCCGTTGATGACATTTGGCCGCAATGCTGCGGGAGAAACGTCGGCCCTTGCTCAGATCGACTTTGAGCGCGCGAACGTGCGCTTTTCGGAAGCGCAGACGCTGCTGGATGCGATCAAGGCCTATACTGCGGTGCTGAGTGACCGCGCCGGGGTCGATATCGCGGCCGACAACCTTGCCTTGTTGACCCGGGAGTTGAGCGACAACCGGGCCCGCTTCAAAGCCCGCGAAGTAACTTCGACAGACGTCCAGCAAGTCGAAACGCGGGTCGAGCAGGGGCGGGCGCAGCTTCTGACGGCCCAGCGGCTGGCGGCGTCCAGCGAGGCGAGCTATCTCAGGGTGGTTGGCGCGCCAGCCGGACGGCTGGAGCCGCCCAATCCGCTGGAACTGCCCGTAAACACGCTCGAAGATGCCTATGCCTATGCCGAAGCGCACAGCCCGGTGATCGGCGGCGCGGTCGCGCGGGAAAAGATCTCGCGCGCCCAGAAAAACTTGGCCCGGGCGGATTTGCTGCCGCAAGTCGAACTGCGCGGCAACGCCGATTACGGCAAGACCACGCCGTTCAATGGCAATCTGTATCAAAGCGAATTGCGCGGTCAGGTGGTGATATCCGGACCGATCTTTGAAAGCGGTTTGCGTCGCGCCCGGCTGGCCGAGGCCGAGGCGCTCAACGACGCGGACTGGCGACTGATCGACGACGCCGAGCGCAGCAACAAGGCCGAAGTAGCCGATGCCTGGAACGAATGGCTGACCCAGCGGGCCTCGATTGACCGGCTCCAGGCCTCTATGGTCTCCGCTCAACTGGCATACGATGGCGCGCTGCTGCAAGAGCGCGCCGGGTTGCGCACCACATTGGATGTCCTTGATCTCGCACGTGAATTGCTAAACGCCCGCAGCGGCTTCAATGCCGCCAGCGCCAATGCCTATGTCGCACAGGCGCGCATCATGTCGGCGCTCGGTGCGCTTGAATTGCCTAATCTGCTGCCCGACGCTCCATCCTACGATCCGGAGGTGCATTTCGCCAAAGTTCGCCACAATGGCGACGTTCCGCTGCTCACGCCTTTGTTGCGCGGCATTGACGGGATATTCGGCGGCAATAGCATGGCGGACCGGCCAGCGCGCGATCCAGCGTCATCCGTCGGCGCGCGCGGTGTCGACGTACCGGTGCCGACCAGCGGGAAATAGGCCGCACATCCTCGTCGCTGTATCTGTCATTGTAATGCAAAGCTGGCCTGATTAGCCCCGTTGTGCTTCTGCCCGGCGGCTTCGGGTCGCAGCAGGATCATCGGCGCGTCATAAAACAGAAGGCGTAAACCGGGATCCCATTGCGCATTGTTGGGTTCGGGTGAACCGCCCGTGCCAAGCAGCAGGAGGCGACCGGCTATGGGTGACCCGGCGCGTGCGAATAGGGACAATTCCTTTGGCAGGACTGGCACCATGTTCTCTAGATAGAGGCCGCCGCTGCTGTCCTTAAGCAGCATGAATGCCACCGGACCGGTGACCTGATGAAATTGCGACGCCATTCGCTCAACGATTAAAGTGGCCTCGTTGTCATCGATCGTCTCGGCAAATTTTATGCCGCCGCCCTTGAGAATTCCGCTCCGGACGGCTCCGCGCCACTCCAATCGGCCCTGATCGTCAAAATATGTGAGAACGGTCATCCTCCGACCAGACCGTCGGCTGGTTATCAGTACCGGGGCAGATTCCGGCACGCGCCGCAAATCCCCGGGGTTGCGCAGATACAGCGTGTCGAGATCCTCGTTCAGCCATTTGCGCGGTAACACATCCATCGGCCAGGAATAGTTGCCGGGCTGCCTGACCACGTCCGAAAGTTCCGCCAGTCCGCGCGGCGTTGTTCCCGCAGACACCGCGATGCGATCAAGCGCAACCGGATCGCGCGAGACCGAGACGAAGCTTTGTCCGGGAACCGCAACTTTGGTGCCATTGGATTCAAACAACGGCTTGGCGCATGCGAGCTTCAGGAGTTCTCGTGGCGAACCGGGAACGAGCAGCCCAACTTCAAGTTGCAAGCAAGATTTCAAAAGCTTTTCAATATATTGTGGATGCGACACGGGTGGTAGCGCGACAGCGGCATCGGCCATCAGGCATGCCGGACTAAGCGCCGGGTTTGTACAAGCTGCGAAGACTCGCAAGGATATACCCGCCGCTTTCGCGGTGGACCGGAACGTCGAGATCCAGCTGACGTGCTGGAACGCGGACGTAATGATCATGTTCAATGGGTATGTCGAAGCCATCTCGCAGCGGACTACCTAAGGAATTTCCAGGGAAAACAATTTCTCTCAAACACGCGCGAGGCAGCGATCTTCAAGTACCGCTTCCCATCCCAGAGCGTCCCTGACGATGGTATCAATATCATTGTATCGGGGCCGCCATCGGGTGCTTGTCATGATCAGTTCGTTGTTCGCGACAAGCGCACCGGGATCGCCGGGCCTGCGCGGAAGCATCCGGCGCGTGATCTTGCTGCCCGCATTGCGCTCGACTGCATTGAGCACGTCGAGCACCGAATACCCCGAACCATAGCCGCAATTCATGGTGTGAGATTGTTCCGGATGGGCGATCAACAACGCCAGGGCGTGAAGGTGAGCATCGGCAAGGTCGCTGACGTGGATATAGTCCCTGACGCCGGTTCCATCCTGCGTGGCATAGTCCGTGCCGTAGACGTCCACTCCCTGCCGCTTTCCCAGCGCGGCCTCGACGGCCACCTTGATCAGATGGGTCGCGCCGGTTGTTGACTGGCCGGAGCGCAATAGCGGATCGGCGCCCGCAACATTGAAGTAGCGCAGCGCGCAGTAATTGATGTCGTGCGCGGCAGCGACATCGGCAAGGATCGCCTCGATCATCAGCTTTGATCGGCCATAAGGGGTAATCGGCGCCGTCGGCATGCTCTCGGACACACAAACGGAATCCGAATTGCCGTAAGTTGCGGCGGTGGACGAAAATACGAAATGGGCAACGCCGCAGGCGATGGCGCACTCAATCAGGCGGCAGCTTGCGACAGCGTTGTTGCGATAATATTTCATTGGATAGTCGATGGATTCCGGCACCACCACCGATCCGGCAAAATGCATGATCGCGCCAATATCATAGCGAGACAGGATCGACTGCACCAAGGCAGAATCACTCACGTCGCCCTCGATAAAGGTGGCCCGTCTGTCGACCGCCCAGCGGAACCCGGTGACGAGATTGTCCAGCACGACAACCTCCCATCCGGCATCCGCAAGCGCGAGAACCATGTGGCTGCCGATATAGCCAGCGCCGCCGGTGACGAGTACCGGGAAAGGGCGGTCATACCAGGTGGTTCCGGTGTTCAGCATTGGGCCTCGTAATTTCAGGACTGACAGAAACGGCAGGCAGAAACGGCAGGTTTTCCGCGTCAGGCTAACAGTCCTGGGCGGGATCGCGATCATGGCAAAACGGGGTAACCACCATTTGCGTTGCTCCGGTTGCCTGATTGCGTGCGGCGGCACGATGCCTGCGGGAACAGCGGCGAGCATAATGAGCATTCTTCGCAAGCGGTTACGCTAACACGGTTACGGATTCGGCGTCGGGAAGCGCCTTGTCGCAGGCTTCGGCTGACCGGTTGCGCAGTCCCTGAGAGCCAGAATGACCTTACCCTTTATCGCCAATTCTAACCCTTTAGGGCACGTGGGACTTTGACGGTTTGCACTTAGCATGTCGGCAGACCACGTGCCTTGAATGCGAGGCCCCCAAGGCGACCCCGCGTTCGGCCAAACCACCGGTAGGACGGCGACATGGCAAACATTATCCTTGATGGTTTATTGGGCGACTGGGCACCGAGCGAGCTGATTGGGTCGGTCTCCGGTTATCAGGTTTTTGCAAAGGCGGACGCGACCGATTACATTTTCGCACTAGCGGCACCGACGGCCATCGGCGCGAATACCACTGTTTGGCTGAACACCGATTTGAATGAGGCTACCGGTTATCAGGTGTTCGGATTTACCGGCGGGGCCGAGTTCAATGTGAACTTCGATGCAACCGGCACACCAGCGCTTTTCAGCGGGGGAGCCGGGCAAACGCTTGTCGCCAACAATCTGCAATTCGCCTATAGTTCTGACCACACCGCGATCGAATTCCGCATTCCCAAGGCGACTATCGGCAACCCGATCGCCGTCAAAACGCTGTATGATTTCAACGACAGTCAATTCTTGCCGATAAGCTATTCAGGCAACGCGATCACGGTGTGGGATGATTCTGCGCTCGTCGGTATAGTTCCGGCAACCGACACGAAAATCGCCATCGTCTATTCCCAGACCAGTGCAAGCCAGTATTTCAGCGTGACCGCCTATTCCCAGTTGTTCATGGCCGCACAGTCGCAAGCGATGCAGGCGGGGGTTTCGTTCGATCTCCTGAACGAGTCCGATCTGACTGATCTGGCAAAACTTGCCCAATACAAGGCGATCGTCTTCCCGGACTTTCGGAACGTGCAGTCCAGCCAGGTCGATCTGATTGCGCACACCCTGCAATTGGCATCGCAGCAGTTCCATGTCGGCCTGATCGTGTCGGGCGAGTTCATGACCAATGACCAGAACAATCAGGCGCTGCCGGGCAACTCCTATGCCCGCATGGCTTCGTTGCTTGATGTGACCCGCGTTACCGGCGGCTTCCCTGCCGACGTGACGATCCACGCCACAGATCCCGGCGGTCTGGTGCTCGATGGCTATGCCAATGGGGAGTTGGTCAACCAATATACTGGCGTGGGCTGGAATGCCTTCACCAGCGTCAGCGGAACCGGCCAGACGATTGCCACGGAAACCATTAACGGCACCACCGATTACGCGGCCGTGATTGCCACCCAGACTGGCGGGCGCAATGTCGTCTTTTCCAGTGACGCGGTCATGGCCGATGTCAATCTGCTGCAAAAGGCGATTGATTACAGCGTCAATGGCAGTGGCGTATCAGTAGGGCTTCACATCACCCGCGACGCGGGCATCGTGGCGGCTCGGGTCGACATGGACCAGAGCAAATATCTGGACGCGGTCAATCCGACGGATGGCTCTCCCGGCGTTTATGACCTGCTGCTGCCGCTGGTTACCCAGTGGAAACAGCAATATAACTTTGTCGGCAGTTACTACCTCAATATTGGCAACGATCCATCGCAACGTGAGGGCACCGACTGGGCGACCTCGCTGCCCTATTTCACCGCACTGGTGCAGCTTGGAAGCGAGCTGGGAAATCACAGTTATACGCACCCGTTTAACACCAACGTGCTGACCCCGGCGCAAATGCAGTTCGAATTCGGCACGTCAACCACCGTGTTGCAACAGCAGTTGAGCGCGGCGCTGGGGTACAATTACCAGATTAGGGGTTCCGCAGTTCCCGGCTCTCCGGAAACCCTGCAAACTGCGCTGGCCATTGAGCAATATGTCAACACCTACATGTCCGGTGGTTATTCGGGACAGGGTGCGGGTTATCCCAACGCCTTTGGCTATCTGACACCCGGAAGCGAGAACAAGGTTTATCTGGCACCCAACACCTTTTTCGATTTCACCCTGTTTGAATTTCAGCACCTCACCGTGGCGCAAGCGGCGGCAGTGTGGGGGGCACAATACTCCAAGATCACCGACCATGGCGCTACGCCAATCGTCGTCTGGCCGTGGCACGACTATGGTGCGACCGGCTTTGAGGTCACTGGCTACTCGACCCAGGTGTGGAACGATTACATTGCCCGCGCCGCCAGCCAGAACATGGAATTCGTCACGCTTGGAGACCTTGCCTCGCGAATCAATGCGTTTGACGCGGCCAAGGTAACCACGTCCGTTTCCGGCAATACGATCACGGCAAACGTTACTGCCGGAACAGGTGGGGCCGGAAACGTCGGCCAGTTCGCGCTCGATGTTTCGGGGCAAGGCAGTCAGGTCATCAAGAGCGTCACCAACTGGTACGCCTATGACAGCAACAGCGTGTTCTTGCCGCAGTCGGGGGGCACCTTTACGATCACGCTCGGCGCGGCTCAGGACGATGTCACGCACATCACCGACCTGCCGATGCGGGCTTCGCTGCTGACGCTGAGCGGCGACGGCACCAATCTCAACTTCACGCTATCCGGCGAAGGTCTGGTCGTGATCGATCTGACCAATCCGGCTGGCAAGCAAGTCAACGTGACAGGTGCCACAGTGGTCTCGCAAGTGGGCGACCTGCTGACGCTCGACGTTGGCGCGATCGGCACACATGCGGTGAGCGTCACGGAAACCCTGATTGGCCCGGTGATTACCTCGAACGGCGGCGGCAGCACTGCGGCTATCTCGATTGGCGAGAACTCGACTGCGGTTACCACCGTGACCGCAACCGAAACCGGCAACCCGCCACTCACCTATTCAATCGCTGGGACTGATGCGGTGCTGTTCGCCATCAATGCCGCGACTGGCGTCCTGTCATTCAAAACGGCACCAAACTTCGAAGCGCCCACCGATGCCGGACGTAACAACATCTATGATCTGGTCGTGACCGCATCAGATGGCACGCTGACAGACACGCAGGCGCTGGCGGTGACGGTGACGAACGTCAACGAAGCTCCCGTCATCACCTCGAACGGCGGGGGTGCGACTGCGGCGATCTCGAGGGTCGAGAACGTTAAAGCGGTCACCACCGTAACATCGACTGACCCGGAGGGAACCGCACGCATTTACTCGATCTCGGGCACCGATGCGGCGCTGTTCGCCATCAATGCGGCGACGGGCAGCCTTACATTCAAAAATGCACCGAACTTCGAAGCGCCCGCTGATGCCGGAGGTAACAACATCTATGATCTGGTCGTGACCGCATCGGATGGCACGCTGACAGACACACAGGCGCTGGCGGTGACCGTGACGAACTACAACGAGGCGCCAGTCATCACCTCGAATCCGACTGGCAAGGCCTCGGTTGCCGAAAACACGACTGCGGTGACCACCGTGATATCAACCGATCCCGAAGGCACCCCCCGAACCTACTCGATTTCGGGCATCGACGCGGCGCTCTTCACGATTGATCCGACGACCGGCATCCTGAATTTCATCACCGCGCCCGATTACGAGAATCCGACCGATGTCGGCCACAACAACGTTTATAACCTGAACGTGAGGGCTTCGGACGGAGTCCTGACCACGTCGCAGGCGTTGGCGGTCAGCGTCAGCAATGTGTCCGGAATATCCGCGCAGACCAGCAGCACGGGCGGGACGCTGAATGGCACCGGGGAAGAAGATACCCTCGGCGGGTCAAGCGCGGCGGACGTTCTGAATGGGTTGGGTGGCAATGATAGTCTGACCGGGCGCGATGGCAACGATTGGCTTGACGGCGGCGCCGGGAACGATCTGGTGTTTGGCGGTGGCGGTCTGGACATTCTGACCGGCGGCCTCGGCGCCGACAAGTTTCTGTTCACTGCCATCAGTGAAAGTCGCGTCGGACCGGCGGCGCACGACATCATCATGGACTTCCAGCCCGGGATCGACTTGATCGACGTATCGCAGATTGATGCCGATAGTATCACGGCCGGCAACCAGACCTTCGCATTCCTGGCCGCGCCCGACGCCGCTTTCACGGCACGTGGACAAGTTGCCTACCACTATGAGTTCATCGGCGGCACTGAATATACTGTAATTCAGGGGAATGTGGATGCTCAACTCGGTGCGGATTTCGAAGTGGCGCTGTTGGGGCATCAAACTTTAGCCAGCAGCATGTTCGTGTTGTGAATTGGAACAGGGGCAATGGCAGGCATCGGTTTCCAGCTTGAACGGATAGCCCGCAACGGCGGAGTCGGTGGATTTGTCAGCGCCGCGTTTCATGGCGCCATAGTGAGTTGCGGGCCATGGATCGTGACAATCTGCGCGGTATCGCTGCTGCAGATCTGGACCGCTCAGCACACCACTCTCTGGGACCGGACGGTGATCCAGACGGTAATGGTCTATTCCTTCAGCGCTTCTGTAGTGATTGCGGCCCCCTTCGCGCTTGTCGGGGCGCGGCTGGTGTCCGATCTGATGTTCGCTGATAATCGCAAAGCCGTGCCCAGTGTCGTCGTCACGATGCTGGACTGGGCGACGGTGACCTCGCTGGCCGCCGGGTTCCTGCTCTTCAGCGTGCTGGCGGGTTTGAAGGCCGGACCCGCCTTGCTGGCGATGGCCATCCTGACCTTGCTGACCCAGGTGGCTGTCATCGGCCCCTTTCTTACGGCGACCACACGGCCCGGCCCGATCCTGCTTGGCTATACCGGCGGCATCGCTGCGGCGGTGGTCATCATTCTGGCGATCGGAGCGAGCGGCCTCATGCCGATCCTGTTGACGGTCGTCCTGGCGGTGGCGGTAACGGTGCTGATTATCCTGAGGGCGATCAAGGCAGAGTTCCCGGCCGCGCCGTCATGGCAAAAGTTCCCCAGTGGAGAAATACGCCGGGTGATGCATGTCGGCGTCGCAGGGCTGGCCAACGCGCTGGCGCTGTGGGTCGACAAGTGGCTCTTGTGGTGGTCGCCGGGCGGCACGCAGATCGTCGGCCATTTGCGGATCAACGCGATTTATGACCCCGCCAGCTTTCTTGGACTACTGACCTTGATTCCCGGCCTGTCGCTGATGCTGATCATGGCAGAAACCCGGCTGGAGCGGACCTTTTCGCGCTTCTCCGAAACTTGCACCGGCACGGCGAAGTTGAGTCACATCGAAGACGCTCGTCAGGAGGTTGTCGCGACGGTTCTGCGTCATCTGCGACTGCTGATCGTCTTGCAGATGGTTCTGGCGACGATCTTCTGGGTGCTCGCGCCGGAAATATTCGCTCTTCTGGGCTACGATGCGCGCGGCATATTCGCGTTCCGCTTCACTGTGGTCGGGGTGATTTTCCACCTGATCGTCATCTATGCCACTGTCGTCCTATCCTATTTCGACCTGTTCGGCAGGATACTGCTGATCTGGCTGGTCTTCATCGCGACCAGTGCATTGGGCACGATCAAATTCTGGGACCTGGGGTTCGCCGGTTACGGCTGGGGCTATCTTGCCGGGGCAATCGCCGCCGCGTTGACCAGCCTGACCCTGCTGGGAAATGCCGTTGTGCAGCTCACCTATCTCATGTTCGTCGGCAACAATCCCTCGGTTGCCGGTGAAGTCAGGTACTGGATATGAGGCGGCTCCATCTCGATCGGCGCAGCCTGCTGGCAGGGCTGGTCGGAATAGGGCTGATCCCGCGCCGGTTGGCCGCAGGTGATGCGCCGTGGCGCTGGGCGGTCGACTATAGTGCCCGCACCGATCCGGTCATTGCGCGCGGCTATGACCTGCTTGTGCTGGAGCCGGACCATCCACGTCCCATCGCCCCGCTACGCGGACCGGGATCACAGTTGCTCGGCTACCTGAGCCTGGGCGAGGTTGAAAAAGGCCGGGACTTTATCGGCTTGCTACGCCGGGAAGGGGCATTGAAGACGGCCAATCAGAACTGGCCTGACGCGCGGATGGTTGACCTTCGGCATCCTGCGTGGACCCGGTTGGTACTGGACCGCCTGATCCCCGATATCCTGAGCAAAGGCTACGACGGGATCTTCTTCGATACGCTGGACAATGCCGAAGCGCTTGAACGCAAGGATCCGGCCGGGTGCGCCGGAATGGTCGATGCAGCCGCCGAACTGGTCCGTAGCATCCGCCAGCGTTTTCCCCGCAGCGTACTGATGATGAACCGCGGTTATGCGCTGTTGCCGCGCGTGGCCAGCCATGTCGATCTGGTGCTTGGCGAGGCAATGGCCTCACGCTGGAATTTTGCGATCAAGCAATATGAATTCACGCCTCAGGCTGATTGGTCGTGGCAGGCAGAGCGGCTAATTGCCGCGCGGGAAGCCAATCCCGCGCTCAGGCTGGCGACGCTCGATTATTGGGACCCCGCTGATCGCGAAACAATCGCCAACTTGTATGATCGGGAACGGCAGGCAGGCTTCTGTCCTTATGTGGCAACACTGGCGCTGGACCGCATTCATCCG
Source organism: Novosphingobium sp. (assembly GCA_040004085.1). Taxonomy (GTDB): domain Bacteria; phylum Pseudomonadota; class Alphaproteobacteria; order Sphingomonadales; family Sphingomonadaceae; genus Novosphingobium. Next base: position 10,824 of record JBDUBN010000003.1, on the reverse strand, counting down.
GAGCCGCGGTCATGATGGGGCCGCTGATCGGATCGGCCAGACAGGCGATGATGCTGTCGGTGGTCGGCGGGTTTGTATTGCTTGGAGCCGCAGCCACTTTGTTGCCCGACTCAACCGACCTTGCCGCCGCCAGCCGACGTGCAGCCGCAGCGTTTGCAGGCCCGGTCCAGCATGCCCCGCCGCCGGCCACGCCGGTGCGACCACCCGAATTGCTCGCCTCACTTTTCGAACAAGGCACGCCGTTGCGGACGTGGGAATTGCAGCGACTGCTGGCCTACTCGACGAAACAGGCAGACGCGAAGACCCTGACGGCGATCGTCCGCCAGATCGAAGTTCATGAGCCGGTCCCCTCCGCGCGGGTTACGTGGGACATTCTGGCCAGCCATCGCCCCGCAGTGGCACAGGACTTCCTTGAGCAGCGCGCTGACAAGGCATCGCCTGCCAACTGGCCCTTACGATTCGAACTGCACCGGCAGACCGGTGATCTCGCGTTTGCGCGGGGTCTGGTGCGCGCCGCCGCGACGACGCCGGGGTTGGTGAAGCCACCGGAACTGATCGCATCCGCTTATGCGGTCGATTTCCCCGAAGGCATCGTGATCGCCGCCGAGCACCGCGCCATCCCCGCGCTGGATCGTCCCTTGTCGCTGGACATGGCGCGGCGGGCAGCGGCCCAGAAAAGGTTTGACCTGATCGCCCGCATCGATCGGTCCGGCACGGCGGCATGGCGGAATGACGATCCGTGGCTGGCAATGGATCTGGCCAGACGTTCGGGCGATTTCGCGACGGCGCTACGTTATGCCACCATGCTGCCGACCGGGCGCGACGAAGCGCGGCGATCGCTCATCATCGCATCGGGCGACAGGCAGGCGATCCGCACAATGCTGCTGGATCAGGCCCGTTCCAACGTTGGGGAAGGTCGCGCGGCCATCGCCCAGCAGTTGCTGGACACCGGCTTTCGGCCTGATGCGATTGCATTGTTGCAGGCCGATTGTGCCAATCGCGCCCCCGCCGATCCGGTCGCAACGCGGCTGCTGTTCCTGATGGGCCCGCGCCCGGATAAAACAGGCCTGCAATGGCTTCACGCCAAGGCAGTCCAAAGCGGCGACTGGCAGCAAGTCTACATTGATCGCGCGAAGCCAGCCGAAGCCCTTGCGTTCATGAGCCGCCAGCCCGGTGCCGCAACCACGAAATTGCTGCTGCAGCGGCTTAGAATGGCGAGTGCGGCGCATGATCGGCAGACCGGGCTGGGCCTGATCGCCCAGTTGCTGGACGGCCGTCCGCTGAGCGCGGCCGAGGCATCGGCGATGTCAGCCAATGCCCCGGCGCGGCTGGACAACCGCCTGGCGCTGGCGTTGTCGCGGGCGCGCATTGCGGCTAATATTGGCTTGCCGCAGGACCGGCTCGATCTCGCGTGGGACGGCTGGAACCGGGGGCGGCCAGATGAGGCGTACCAGTTCCTTGATCCCTATCTGAAAGCATTTCCGAAGGACCGGGCCGCCTTGCGGCTGATGGCCAATGTGGAAAAGAAACGGCGGGGAGACGGGGCCGCGCGGGTTTGGCTGGAGCGGGCACTCGACTCAGCGCCTTCGCCATCGCTCGATCGCGCCGAAATCCTCGAACGGCTTGGCCGCGCGAAGGAGGCGATCCTGATTGTCGAAGCCTTGCGACAAACCGCACCCGGCGACAACCATCTCAAGGCGGTTTACGGGCGCCTTCTGATTGCGAGCGGCAATCCCGGTCGCGCGCAAAAGGTATTGCAGCCGTGACGCTGCTGCTCACCTGTCTGGCCGTCGCGGCGGCCAACGGGTCGTTGCCATATGGCACCGTGGGGGGACTGAGATATTCCGGCGCGACTACCCGCTGCGCCGGAAAGCAATGGGGGCTGGCCCCGGTCGCAGCTGCAGGCGACGCCCCATCACCGGATGCGGCCCCTGTTCCTGCGCCGGACTCCGCAAGCACAATCGTAGCCGACCTGCCGACGGGTGAAGCGCCTGCCGCCGCAGCAGGGGAGCGCGATCTCAACCTCAAATGGCCGGGCAAGGTTCACGTCACGGCGGAATCCAGCCCCTATGAACTGGTCTTGCGGTTCGATAGCCCGCTCGACGACAAGGAAATCGCGCGGTTTTCGTCGGCAGCGGGGCCGTTGCTCAGCGATCTGCGCTGGAATGACACCAGTCTGGTCATGCGCCCCGCGCCGGGGAACCGAATTGACGCCGAATCCCTCGATCAGTCCGTCCATGTCCGCTTCGTGGATGAAGAGGTCGCCGCGTCGCCGGTTCTTGTGGCCAAGGCGGATTCGTCCACCGAACTGGAACTGGCGCGCGCGCAGGCTGATGCGGTTGCCGGTTATCCCGGAAGGGCGCGGCGCCGGTTGACGCTGCTGGCTGAAGCCCAGCCCGACGACGATCAGGTTCTGCGCGCGCTCGCCGACGCCGAGCTTGCTGCAGGCGCCACCGCGCAGGCTGCACGCCGCTATGAGGATATCGACGCCGACGACCGCATGGCCCGGCGGGCGATGGCCGAAGCTGGCGGGCTGGCGACCGCCGTCATTACCTTCCGTCACGGCAAGACTTTCTCGCAGTGGGAAGGCGGAGTGAGTGCGGTAGTCCGGCCGCAGTTCGGACTGACGGTCGGCGGCGGCATTCGTGAGATCGGGACCACTGCCGAAGGCGTGGCCGGGAACACCGGCTATCTGGCGAGGATACATACCGAAGCGACCGTTGCCGATTTGCTGGCGAATGTGCTGATCGGATCGGATAGCCGACTGTCGGTGCAGGCTTCGACAATCATTGACGAGGCGGTCACCGGGGTCATCGCGCGGCTGTTCATCGGCCCGCCCGAACGTCAGGCCAGACTGTTCGCAGCCTATCGGTTGCCCGATTTTTCCACCGCCGAGCAGGCGCTGTTTGGAGGGTATCTGAGCCGGGTGGGCGTCGGCGGTACGATCCGCATAACGCCCGAACTGATGGCGCAGGCCGATGTATCGTGGAACGGATACGGATTGGCGCACGGCGGCGTACGCACTGATTCAATCCTGGCAAGTGGCGGCGTAGACTACCTGATCCTGCGCGGCGCACGGTCGTTGCAACTGAGTTACCGGCTGGACGCTGAATACGTCAATCAAGTTCATGTGCGCGCGAATAGCGTGCCCTATATTCCGCTGTCCGACCGGGAAAACCATACGGTCCAGCTCATCTTCAGTATGCCCGTTGCGACAGTCCAGCTTACCGCAGCCGCCGGGTGGACCAAGGATCGCTTCGGCGGAAGTGGCCCAACGGCAAGCGTCGGCGCGCAAGCGAACCTTGGTGACGCGTGGCGCATCGAGGCAAGCGGCGGTGTCAGCTCGATTTCGCGGCAGGCCATTTCCGGCCGGCAATACTACCTGCGAGCCGCGATCACTCGATTTATAGGGAGGTGAAATGTTCATGAATTCCCTGATCCACCGGCTTCCCAAGCCCCTGTCGCCCAAGCCCTTGTCGCCCAAGCCCCTGTCGCCCAAGCCACTGTCGCCCAAGCCACTGTCAGTAGAGGAAACTCCACACCAATCGGCTTGGATCCATTTCCGCCACGTGCCGCACCTTGCCCGCATGAATGCTGAAATGCTGCTCCTGTTCGCTATTTTGCTGGTGATCGATCACGGCTGGTTCGGGGGCCAAGCGTTTGATGGTCTTGCAGCCAATCCTTATTGGGTGCCCGTCCTGACTATGGCCGTAGGGTATGGCAGCGGGATGGGCGTGGCGGCCGCCATCATTGCCACGGTGATCTGGATCACCGCGCCACACACTGGTGGCAGCGGCAATGACATCGGCAATGGCGATCACCTTCAGCAAATGCTTTCACTGTCGGTACTACCGATGTTGTGGATGGTCGTGGCGCTGGCAGTCGGCGAACTGACAACCAGCCGAACCGAAAAGGTGAGCAAGCTTGCGAGCCGCGCCCGGCTACTGGACAGTGATCTGAAACAGATGGGCGAGACAATCGAACGGCTGGCCCAGACAAACAGGTCGCTGCAGGTGCGCATAGCAACGCAGGAGAACACCGTCGGGCGCGCGATAGCCGCTGCCCTTGATCTGGTTGATAAGGACAAGGCCAGCCAGATACATGGTGTGGAGCGCCTGATAGCATTGGCGGCCCAAACCGAAGATTTCACCTTTTATGGGGTGGACGACCGTCAATTCGTCACGCTCTTCTGTGGTCGTTCCGCATCAAGCCAACCCGACGATCTTTCGTGGGCGGATCTTGCCGATAGCGCGAGCAATCACCTCAATCCGGGCCGCCAGAATCTCAACTGCCAGAATCTCAGCTGCCAGAATCTCAGCTGGATAAACGGTCACAGCGAGCATGGGCGGCCTGATCATGGGCGAACTGGCAACCTGGCCTTGCCCGTTTATCGCGACGGCAATGAGGATATGATCGGTGTGCTGGCGATCAAGGGGTTGCCGCGATCAGAACTCACCGAATCAAAACTCGCCGAACTTGCGGACGTTGCCCAGTCGATCGGGAGATTGTCCGACACGCTGTTCGATCCGGTCGAGTACATCCCGGTTGCGGTATGGCCGCTGCACAGGAGTTACGTGACGTGATTCCCGTTGTCAGTCTTGCGTTGGTCGATCTGGAACTGTGTTACGGCACATTTGTTCTGGGAGCGGTGCCGTCACTGTGGTTTGGCGCCATCCACACCGGGCTGACGCTGGCCAGCCTGCTCTATTTGCGCAACCATCCCCGGCGCGGTGAGGGGTGGAATTGCCTGGCGCTGCCGCTTGGCGCCATCGTTGGTCCTTGTGGCATCGTCGCGTTACTGGTGTTGCGGCCTTGGTCGAATGTCAGCGCGCGGCGCCGACGCCGCAGGAACCCGGTCGATGCGGAAGCGCAGCGTGCCGCCAGCCAAATGCCACGCATCATCGCGCGGCTGCTTGATCAGCGCATGTATTTTCCGCCAGCAGACCGCACCGAATCGCTTGGAACCATCCTGCGCCATGGCAGCCTCGAAATCCGGTGCAAGGCGTTGGAGACGGTGGTGCGCTCATTTGAACCGCGCCTTTCACCGCTCGTTGTGATGGCGCTTTCCGACGCGGACCAGACCGTGCGCGCGCTGGCGGCGGCAACATCCGCGCAAGTCAGCGCCAACCTTGTTGATCGCGTCGCCCACGTGGAGGCAAAGCCCCTGAAGAGCATCGACGAGCAGTATGAATTTGCCATGATGCTGGTCGACAACGGCTGCAGAAATGTTCTGTTATCGGATTCGCAGCGGATAAAACTGCGCAGCAAGGCACGGGGGTATCTCCTCAATCTGTTGCGCAGTTCGCAACTGGAAGACCATCGCGGCGAGGCTGTGGCTGCCGCGCTCGTCCAGCTTGGAAATGAACGCGACAGGCATATTCCGGCCAAGTCGATGAACCGGCGACGACCTGTTTGGGAAGTTTCGACAGCATGACAGCTGACACTCCGGGGAGTGACGTGTGCATTATCGTGGAGGGGGCCTATCCCTATGTAACCGGCGGGGTGGCGAGTTGGCTGGAGGAATTGATTACCAGCCTGCCCGACGTCAGCTTTTCCATTGTCGCGATCAAGGCCACCCAGGCGCCGCAACCATGGCGCGTTACGCCGCCGGCCAATGTCGTTGAAATAATCGAAGTGCCGCTGACCTTCGAGCCTGCGCTGCCCGTCCGTTACCCGCCGCGCGTCGTCAAACGGATCGGCCATTTGCTGATGAAGTTCCTGACCGATGGTGATGTGGATATCCTGCGGTCAGTGCTGGCAGAATTCGTCACCCTGCGACCGCGCGAAAGCGCCCACGACATCATGTCCAGTCCTGAAATGTTCGCGATAATTTCAGCTTTTTACAACGAAAAGTCTCCCGCATCCTCGTTTCACCACTTCTTCTGGGCGATGCGCATTCTGCTCGGCGGCTTGCTGGCTGTGCTCCAGGCACCGCTCCCGCGCGCCCGGATCTATCATACCGTTTCGACCGGATTTGCAGGCCTGCTGGCAGCGCGTGCGGCTATCGAAACGGGGAGCCCGACCTTTGTCACCGAACACGGCATCTATCTCCTGGAGCGCAAGATCGAAATAATGATGGTCGACTGGATGGGCGATCAGACCGAATCGGGGCTGATGCTGGACCGCGATTGCTTTGATCTCACCGATCTGTGGCTACTGGCATTCACCAGTTATGCGCGCGTTTGCTATGATGCGTGCGATCCGGTTATCTCGCTCTACGGTGCCAACAGCGATGTCCAGATGCGACTTGGCGTGCCGCGCGAGAAATTGCGCATCATTCCCAATGGCATCAGACCAGAGCGCTTCACCGGCGTAACCCCGGCAACTGATCCTGACCGGCCGCTTGTTGCGCTGATTGGCCGGGTTGTCCCGATCAAGGACGTCAAAACCTTTGTCCGCGCCGCTGCGCTGGTCCATGCCGAGTTGCCCTCCGCCCGCTTTGCCGTGTTGGGGCCCGAAGACGAGGACGCGGCCTATGCCGAAGACTGCAACGCATTGGTCGCAGAGCTCGATCTGGGCGAAGTGTTCGAGTTTGCGGGACGCGTCAACGTCGTCGACTGGATGCCGCGAATCGACATTCTCGTGTTGACCAGCCTGTCAGAAGCCCAGCCGCTGGTGATCCTTGAGGCGGGCGCCTGCGGCATCCCCGCCGTTGCACCTGACGTCGGGAGCTGCCGGGAATTGATCGAAGGCTCGGGACCGAACGCTGCGGCCGGCGGGATCATAACCGCCTTGGTGGACCCCGCGTCGACTTCGGCGGCAATCCTGCGTCTCCTCCGCGATCCGGACCTACGGGCAGCCATGGGGGCGGTGATGCGGCACCGTGTCCGCAGCGAATATGAATGGTCGGGAATCGTGGCGCAATATCGTAAACTCTACACCGGAGAATTCACTAAATTTAGCCTCGATCCTGAGTGATCGGCATCCCGCGCCGACACGTTTCGGATGGAATGTAAAAATTTCATCATTGCCCGACTATTTTCGAGAAACTAGAATATTCAGACTAATATTCTGATATTGAACGAAATAATGTTCAATTGGAGCGCCGTGCATGGCCGGGCGCTTAGGCCGAGACGTGAATCGGACTCGACAACAGCGATGTAAAATGGTTAATTAAATGTTAATAGAAAAGAGCGATTCTAATCGGGGCTCAACAAGATAAAAGTGGGTCGAGGGCAGTTCGTCACGCGAGGGTCTTGGCCATGAATGATATTCGAATGTCCGCATCCGTCGTCCTGCTGGGTGAGAATAATCTCCAACGCGAGGGCCTCAGACGTATCATCGCCAGCGATGATTTCAGCGTCGAGGTAACGGATTCTTGTAGTGCTTTTATTATAGACAGGGATGTTCACGAGAGGGTCGTCGAACTTGTCGTCGTTGACGCCGAAAACATCGACCATTGTGATCTCGATCATGTCGAGCACATCCACCACGCCTACCCAGATACGAAAATTGTCGTATTGGACGGCGCGTTCGATCTGGAGCGCATGATCAAATCATTCCAATCGGGAGCTGACGGTTATATCGTCAAGAGCATTGCCAGCGACCCTTTGATTGAATCGCTGCGACTGGTCATCCTGGGGGAAAAGGTCATGCCCAGCGCTCTGGTACAATTGCTGCCGGAATATGTCGCGAAAGCGCATTCGCTGCCTTCAAATAGCCTGACCGAAGTTTTGTCCGACCGTGAACTTGAGACCTTGGGGTGCTTGTGCATGGGCGACCCGAACAAGGTCATCGCCCGGCATCTTGAAATCTGCGAGGCAACCGTCAAGGTTCACGTGAAGGCAATTCTCCGCAAACTTCACCTGAAGAACCGCACCCAGGCCGTGGCATGGGCACATCGCGCCAATGTCGACTTCTCGTTTTTGCTGCATAAGCGCGGGAGATTGTCCAAAGCGGACGGTGCCAAACACCCTCCCGCCAACGCGAGCGATTTGGCCGCCTGAGGGCAATGGGTTTCCCCCTCCAACTGGGGAGGGGGATTGTCCCTATTCCGTTCAGGCTAGAGCATCGTGCTGAAAAGTGGGAACCGGTTTTCAGCTTTTAACGATGCGGCAACAAATAGTTAGAGCGGGCGACTGCGTCAGATTTAACGCAGCCCGCTCTAGATAACCAGGAAGTCGGCACTCGTTAAATGCGTTCCGATCGGAACTGTCGCAACTGTGACCGGGCTGTGCCAGCCCGACCCATCGGAATCATAACTGATCACACCGGTGGCCGCATTGTAGATGACACGATCGCTGGCGTCATGAGCCTTGGTGCCATCCCAATACGCGCCAATAGCAAGCGCGCCGTCCGCACCGACTTTGGTAAACATCGAATTGTCCAATACGATATGATCGATGTTGGGTTGGAAATCGAGGATGATGTCCGAATTCTTGCTGTCGGTGGTGCGAAACACAAAGGAATCGGCACCGGCACCGCCATTGAGCGTGTCATGTCCCGAACCGCCCTCAAGCCAGTCATTCCCGGCATTGCCGACAAGCGCATCGTTTCCTCCGTTGCCATAAAGCTTGTCATTTCCGCCTTGGCCGATCAGCGTGTCGGCATAAGACGTTCCGGTCAGCACCAGATCGGTGGTCGATGCCACTCCGCTTGCAACCGTGAACGCCAGCGCGCCCGATACCGCACCAGTGTTGCCCGCGACGTCGGTCGCGGTTGCACTGAGGCTGTGCGAGCCGGACGGAAGAACCCCCAGCGTATAGCTCCACGCGCCGTTCTGCCCGGCAGTCGCCGTGCCCAGCAGCGCGGTCCCATCGTAGACGCGGACGGTGCTGCCGATTTCTGCAGTCCCGGTAAGCGCCTGGGCGGCGGTATCATTAGCCGCGCTGACGGCACCGTTGACGATCGCGCTGTCGGCGAGGCCCGTTGGGGCCACCGGTGCGGTCTTGTCGACCGTAAACGCCAGCGGACTCGAAGCCACACTGGTGTGGCCGCTGGCATCGGTCGCGGTCGCGGTCAGGCTGTGCGCACCCGTGGTGAGCACTCCTAACGTATAGCTCCACGACCCGGTGCTCCCGGCGGTTGTAGTGCCGAGCTTGGTGGTGCCATCGTAAAAGCTGACCGAGGTGCCCGCCTGAGCGGTTCCTGTCAGCGCCTGCGCGGCGGTGTCATTGGCCGCATTGACATAGCCTTTGATGATCGCGCTGTCGGCGAGGTTCGTTGGCGCTGTCGGCACCGGTGTTGGCGCGGGCGGCGTGGTTGTCGTCGCCCCGCTCCAATCGGGATTAATGACCTGCCCTGGGAGTACCCCGGTGTAGCTGACGCCGAGCAGATTGAGGTTGGTCGTATAATATCCGAGGCCATCGTGTGCGGCTTTCGCTTCAACGTCGGCGACTTTCGTTGCGGTTGACACATATTCTATGGTGATAACATCCTTGCCGGCGGCAACCATGCGTTGCATCAGGCTCAGGCTCCACTGCGTATTTGCAGATGATTGCAGGGATCCGGTATCTGTATAATATAGATTTTCCTTGATCATGCCATCGAGGTGGCTGAAGTATGTGCTATTGGCGAGCAAGTCCTCGGCATTATTTCCCCAGATCTTGAACGCCGGGTTCTTGGCGTGCGCATAGTCCGCGAGATAGGCCACGAGGTCCGCCATCGCCTGCTCTGCCCCCGCCGCGCCGCCCGGGGCATTCGCCTGTGCCCATGCCAGCTGATATTCGTCGACGACGTCGAATACGACGCCATCGTAACCGAGGGTAATCATCCGGTCGATATAGGTCGTGGCGACAGTGCGCCATTCCGGCGTCCAGTAGGCGACCTGATAGTTCCCCGCCCACTGGGGATTTACCGGTCCAAGCGCCGCCTGCGGAATGGTGGAGAAATAATCCCGGTAGGTTTCAGCCTCACCGATGCTGAAGTATCCCAAAAGCAGGGCACTTCCCGGACCGCCACCCATTTGCGCGACTTGAGTTTGAGTAAACAGAACTCCATTATCGTTATAAAGATCAATTACTTTTACGTCAAAAGGTGCTGCAGCTATTTCTGATGGTACAATGCCCTGCAGAACGTACATTCCAGTTCTTGCCATTTAGTAATTCCTAAGAAAAGCATGCCGCTGCGCCCGCAATTGTGGCGGGTCGCGCGTGATGGTTATTATGATATCTCAACCAGATGAACGACCGGTCGCTGGTCATGGTAAACGGACCGAAAGGCAAGGAACCCCGGCGATCAGTTGTATTACGCAAATCGCCTCAACAACCGACGCAACATTCGTGCGTCAGCGCAGAGAAAAGCGAGCACGCAATTCCGCTGAATCGATCATCTGATGTGAGATTGGTTTGAAGATCGACAGAATATTCTATGATTCTGTCAGAAAATTACTTCCAAGTGACATTTGTGCTATTGCACTTCTATAAATATTCATATAATCCACCCACTTAGCTGAAGTTGTTACCTCAGCAATACGAAGCCCCCGATGCTTCGCCCTCCCCAGGCTGGCATTGCGCCGATTCCTTGTGGCTATTTCCCACGCTTGCAATCAGCCTGCGACAAAATGAGGCGTATAATGGACAAGCTGATCGTCTGGCCGGAGGAGGGCCCGTTCGCGCGCACTCAAAGCGTCGTTCACTCAGTCGCGATGTGGGACCGGGCATGTGTTGTAGATTGAGGGCAGCAATCCCTTCCGCCCATGTGATGGGCGGAGCATTTGCTACCTAAAATCGGGAAAATTGGTCGGCCTTCGTGCGATCCTATAGAACTTTGTGCGAAGCGCCTGCCGTTCGAATAGTTGGTTCTGGTGTTTGTGATCAGGGCACATTTGTCTTGGCAAATTGCCAATCCGTCAGTTCACGTCAGAACTCGCCGCCCAGCAAGGCA
>JBDUBN010000406.1:0-2833 GCA_040004085.1 Novosphingobium sp. | reverse complement strand
GTCGGCACGCCGGGGAACGCGGTCGGGCGGGTGCGCGCGATTGCCGCGAACACTTGGGCCACATCAAAGCGCGGCAACATGACAATGCTGCCACCGTCGAACACCGTGCGGTTCAGCACGCAGGTATTGGCAAAAACATGAAACAGCGGCAGCGCGCCGAGGATCACGTCGCGGTCATGCGCATGTGGATCGATAGCCGCGACCTGCCGGGCGTTGGCGGTCAGGTTCTGGTGCGTGAGCATCGCGCCCTTCGGCGTGCCGGTGGTGCCGCCGGTATATTGCAACAGCGCCAGATCGTGTTCGGGATCGATGGTGACGGGCGTAAAGGGTGAGGAACTGAGCATCGACCGCCATTCGTGGACATTGTCCGCGCCGGGGATCGCCGTCAGATCGTGGCGGTTCAGCAGGCGGTAGGCCAGTCCCTTGAGGCGGGGAAGGAGCTGACAAAACCGGGCCACGACCAGCCGTTCGAGCGGCGACGAGCGTAAGACTTCCAGTGCGCCGGGCAGCAATTTTGCCAGATCGACCGTCACCAGCAGCTTGGTGCCCGAATCGACAACCTGATCGGTCAATTCGCGGACCGTATAGAGCGGCGAGAAGTTGACGACAGTGGCGCCGGCCATCATCGCCCCGTAATAGGCCGGGACGTAAGTCGGGATGTTGGGCAGATACAAGCCAACCCGGTCGCCCGGCTCAACACCCAGCGCGACCAGTCCGGCAGCGAATCGCCGGGCCTCGTCATACAGCGCGGCGTAGCTGTAATTGCGGCCGAAAAACTCAACCAGCGGTGCTTCGGGGTGGGCGTTCACCGATGCTTCGAGCATAGCGGGCAACGATAGCGGGGCGAATTGCTGGTCCCACGCGCAAGGGTGAGCATAGTGATCGCGCCAAGGCTCAGTGGTCTTACTTACATTCATGTAAGCTAGCTTGCCCAATGCGCGGGCAAAGGGCAAGTAAAGTTATTACTCGCTTACGGCTGGCGTCCGAGATTCTGAGTTTTGCAGGATCAATTCGATCCGGCAGCCTCCGCAGCGCGCTTGGCTTCGAGCCATGCGGCGGCTTCGGCTTCCTGTGCGGCGGCGCCAGCGACCTTGGTGGCGGCATCGCGTTCGGCGCGCAGTTCTTCGATCAGCGCCTCACGATCATTGCCGAGCCGGGTTGCATCCAGACCGTCGTCCTGAATTCCGGCCTTCTTGGCGGCGCGGGCAACGATGGCGTCCAGTTCGCGCTGTGAGCACAGACCCAGCGTGACCGGGTCTTTCGCCTGAATGTTGGCGATGTTCCAGTGGCTGCGTTCGCGAATCGCGGTGATCGTGTTACGGGTCGTGCCGATCAGCTTGCCGACTTGCGCGTCGGAAATTTCCGGATGGTGGCGCAGGATCCAGGCAATGCCATCAGGCTTATCCTGCCGCTTTGACACCGGGGTATAGCGCGCGCCCTTGGTGCGATTGACGCTGACGGGAGCCTTCTGCATCTTCAGCGAATATTCCGGATCGGCTTGACCGCGCTCAATCTCGGCCATGGTCAGTTCGCCCGCGCGCACCGGATCGCGCCCGGTGTACTTGCTGGAAGCAAGGTCATCGGCCATCGCCTGAACTTCCAGAATGTGCAGGCCGCAGAATTCGGCGATCTGTTCAAACGTCAGTGCAGTCGTATCGACAAGCCAGGACGCCGTCGCATGCGGCATCAACGGGGTAGGTTGGGTCACGGGTTTTCTCCGGCACAAATAATAAGGGCCGCCCCTTTCCGGAGCGGCCATTCAATACGCCTATGTAGGACAGCCCGCGCGGTTCGGCAAGGCAGGAGTCAGCTATGCCGCAAACTTACTCTTCCATCCGGACATAGCCGGGCATGCTTTCAATCCGGCGCAGCCAGTGGCAGATGTGCGGATAATCATCGAGCCGGAAACCGCCCGCCTCGCAGACGTGCGTATAGGCATATAGCGCAACGTCGGCGAGGCTGACGCAGTCGCCCACCATGAAGTCGGCCGCCGCCAGATGTTCGTTCATCAGCGCCAGCGCCGCTTCGCCGCCCGCCCGCTTGGCCATGATCTGCCCGCGCTGAAATTCGCTGAGGTTGCTCTCGCCGACAAACAGCAGCCAGAACCGCAGCGTCGCCACGTTGGGCTCATGGCTGTATTGTTCAAAGAACATCCACCGCAACATGTCGGCCCGTTCGAAGCGGCTACCGGGAATCAATTCGCTGCCTTCCGCCAGATACCAACAGGCGGCGTTGCTTTCGGGCAGAAACCGGTCGCCCACTTGCAGCACCGGGATGCGCCCATTGGCGTTGACGCTGGACAGAAATTCCGGTGTGCGCGATTCGCCCTTGAGGATGTCATAGGCGCGACGCTCAATCGGAAGGCCGAGCAACGCTGCGGTCAGCTCGATCTTGTAGCAATTGCCGCTGCGCGGATCTTCGTGGAGAATCAGCTTGTCCATTCTCACACCTCCAGCACGATTTTCCCGATATGGCCGCTGCTTTCCATCCGGGTATGCGCGGCGGCGGCGTCCGCCAGCGCGAAACGCTGATCCATCACCGGGCGCAGCTTGCCTTCCGCCACCAGCGGCCAGACGTTACCGAGGATCTCAGCTGCGAGCAACGCCTTGAACTGAGCGCTGCGGGGGCGCAGCGTTGATCCGGTCAGGGTCAGGCGGCGGACCATGACTTGCGCCATGTTGATCTCCGCGCGCGCGCCACCCTGCACCGCGATGGTCACGTGGCGGCCATCTTCGGCCAGACACTTGAGATTGCGCGGCACGTAATCGCCACCGATCATATCGAGCACCAGTTGCACACCCTTGCCGCCGGTGATGGCCTGCACTTCGGCGAC
>JBDUBN010000405.1:0-2834 GCA_040004085.1 Novosphingobium sp. | reverse complement strand
TTCAGGGCATCCGCATCTTGCCCGGCTCCATGCGCAGCCGTGCCCTGCCGGATAGCGTGACCGTGCGTTCGTCCAGATCGGCGTCAAAACGGTTGGCGCTGAAGGTGCCAGCAGGCAGCGCGCCGGCTACTCCGCCCAGCCCGGTGACATGCTGCTGTTTCAGGTCGATGGTCACGTTGCTGGTGGTCATGCGGTAGCCCTGCGCCGCGCGGAAATCGACCGGGCCGCGGACGTCGACCGTGTTCGTGTCGTAATGAAATGCGCCATCGGGAGCGTACAGTTCCGCCGGGCCATCGCTGAGCAGCAGCCGTGCCGAAAGATCGCTCATCTTCACTACCGGCACTTTGGCGGTGTGCTGCACGGCGCTGCCGGCGGTCACCGAGAACGGCCGCCCCCGGTTGTCCAGCCCGCGATACATGGCATGGTCCAGCCGCAAGCGTTCCTGCGCCAGCGCCACTTTATTGCGATCGAGCAGAAAACTCACCTCGCCGCGGGGGAACAGCGGCGCAATCAGCATCACCGCAAGAATTGCGCCGACCCCGGCGGGCAGCACCACGCCCAAAAAGCGCACCAACCGGTCATGCGACCCGCCGGGAAGCGCAAAGTGCTGCCGCTTGTCGCGGATAAGGTCGGCGGCTCGGGTCATTCGTGGCTGAATATGTCCTTTTCGGCCCAGCCAGCCAGATCCAGCCGGGCGCGCATGGGGAGGAAATCGAAACAGGCCTGTGCAAGTTCCGCGCGGCCTTCGCGTTCCAGCCGTACCGCCAGAATTTCCTGCATGGCATGGAGGTAACGGACATCCGACGCGGCATATTCGCGCTGCGCCTCGGACAATTGCGGCCCGCCCCAGTCGCTCGATTGCTGCGCCTTGGACACTTCCTTGCCGAGCAGTTCGCGTACCAGATCCTTCAGCCCGTGCCGGTCGGTATATGTCCGCACCAGCTTGCTGGCGATCTTGGTGCAGAACACCGGCGCCGCGGTAATTCCCATGTAATGCTCAATCGCGGCGAGATCGAACCGGGCGAAGTGGTATAGCTTCACCCGCTCAGGATCGGCCAGCACCGCGCGCAGGTTTGGCGCAGCATAATCGCTGCCGGGGCCAAAGCGCACCAGATGCTCATCGCCCTGGCCATCGGAAATCTGCACCAAACACAGCCGGTCACGCGGCGTGATCAGGCCCATCGTCTCGGTATCAACGGCAACAGCGCCGGGGGCGAGCACGCCCAGCGGCAGGTCTTCTTCGTGATAATATACGGTCATAGGCGAAAGGTCTTAGGCGTTAACCCTCCAGCATGTCCATAAAGAACGGCGCGATATAGGCCGTCTCGCCGTGGGTCGAGAACGCCGGGATCGGACTGGAAAGCGTCCGCCCGCGCAGCCGGGCCAGGGCGCGGAACAGCGGAAAATCGCCCGGCACCCGCTTGCGCTGAAACCGCCGCAGACCCGGAAAATAGCCGGGCAGCGTGCCGACGGTGAAGTTCTTGAACAGCAGCCGGTCCTTGCGCAACGTGGCAACCCGCGCGGCAAAGGTCATCGTCGTCGAATTGGTGGTCTTCCAATGGCAGGACGCGGTCAGGTTGACCCGCGATACCTCCCCGCCGCGCCGCACCAGCGGGTTCACCCCATCATAGTACTTATCGGGGTGGTCATAGAGCGTGACGTAATCGGCAATCGCCAGTCCCTCCAGCAGCGCCGCGCGGGCGCCAGCGCGGTGCAGATAATCATTCTCGACGAAATAGGCGGCAGTTTGGTCGGGCAGCGCCAGTGCGTCGGAATAACATTCCCAAAAGCTGGCGCTGTTGCCCAGTTGGGTGCGTTTCAGACTGGCGAACGGATACCCGCCCAGCCACGCGAACGTCTCGTCCGAGACATTGTCGGCGATCACCGCCATCTCCTGCGGCGGAAAGTGCGCCATAAAGTTTTCCAGACAGGCCCGGTTGGAAATTTGGGGTAGTTTTTCCTTCTTTTCGCCCTTGTCGCTCAGTCTGTAGAACACCCGGAGTTGCGACATTGTCTGGCCTTTTTGCTGGTCTGGCGCGGAGTTCTATCGCGGCGCATGAGACTTGGAAAGGTCGGCCTTGCCCGGCCATGCTCTATCAGGCTAACCCTGCCCGCATGGCCTTTCCCGCACTGCCCGATACATGGCGCGCCGCGCTGGGACCGGCATTGGACACCGATGCCGCCCGAGCGCTCGATGCGTTCCTCATGGCCGAGGAGGCGGCAGGCAAGCGCATCTATCCGCCGCGCGACCAGCGCTTCACGGCGCTGGAACTGACGCCTTTACCGCAAGTCAAAGTGGTGATCCTGGGGCAGGACCCTTATCACGGAGCGGGCCAAGCGCACGGGCTGGCCTTTTCGGTACTGCCCGGTGTGAAAGTACCGCCCAGTCTGGCCAATATCTACAAGGAACTGGCGAGCGACCTGCCCCTGCCCCGCCCTAATCACGGGCATCTGGTGAACTGGGCACAGCAGAGCGTGTTGCTGCTCAACACTGCGCTGACGGTGGAGGAAGGCAAAGCCGGATCGCACCACAAACGCGGCTGGGCGGCGATCACCGACGCGGTCATCGCCGCCGTCGCGGCCAAAACCGAACCTTGCGTGTTCATGCTATGGGGTAAGCCAGCGCAGGATAAGGCCGCGCGCATCCCCGGCTTGGGCGCAAACAGCCGGCACCTGATCCTCACCGCTCCGCACCCCAGCCCCCTATCCGCCCATCGCGGCTTCCTCGGCTGCGGCCATTTCAGCCGGGCGAACGCGTTCCTGGAGACGCACGGCCGCGGCGGGGTGGATTGGCGTTTGTCGACCGGGGAACTGCCATTCCAGGGCGCGTGAAC
>JBDUBN010000404.1:0-2836 GCA_040004085.1 Novosphingobium sp. | reverse complement strand
CGCGCCATATCACGAGTGCAGCGCCCAGAGCAGAAACCCCGCAGACAATCGCCAGGGAATCGCCCACTCGAACCTCATCGCGGAAGACGCGATCCGTCAGGAAGGCGACCAGCACCGGCGACAGCGCCAGTCCGGCTGCCCCCACGACAACCAGGTAGATCGCAGTGGCAAGTCCGCGCATCCGGTTGGGCGTCACGATCTGTAAGGCCGCACCGGCTGGCGGCGCGCTCATCGAATAGAAGAAGCAGGCAATGCCGGAGATGCCCAGAAGCGCGGGATAGCTCGGCCGGTAGAACAGAAGAATGCAACTGGCGAAGACCCCGAGATTGGTGATCACACCGAGGCGAAGGTTGCCATCCCGGAACCCGAAGCGCCGCTGCATCGCAGCTACAAGTCCTGGGCCGACCAGCACTCCGACGGTTCCGGAAACTATGGTCACCAGCCCATACTGCAGGCCCACCTGCGCTAGGGGAATGTGAAACTGGCGGACTGCCAGCGCCGGAATCCAAGCAGGGAAGGCATAGAGGGGAACGACGCTCAGTGCCATCCCGCTGAAGAAGCATCCGTAGAAGCGGCCACGGCTGCGCATGGTGCCGAAGGCTTCCGCAACCGGGATTGCCCGTTTCACGGTATCGTCGTCGCTCCTCGACAATCCCCGGCGAATGGGCTCGTGGATCATGAGGAGTGGGATGGCGCAGACCAGGCCAAGGAACCCGACGATCATCATGGTCAACTGCCAGGGCTGGGCGGCCGACAGCCTTGGCACATAGGACAGGTCCCAGCCCTCTGCTTCGCGCAGGACCACACCGCCGAGTAGCAGGGCCAGCCCACCGCCGATGTAGGGGCCGATGTTGTAGACGCTCAGCGCTCTGGCAAGGCGCTTTTCGTCGAAACTGTCGCTCAGCATCGACCAGCACGCAGGTGTGAGACCGGCTTCAGCGAGGCCGACCAGCGCCCGGGCGGCGAACAGGCCGCCAAACCCCGTGGCAAATCCGCACAGGACCGTAAACCCGCTCCAGGCCACAAGGCAGCCTAGCAGGATGTTGCGGCGGTTGGTGAGGTCGACCCAGCGGCCGAAAAACGGGCTCGCCAGCAGATAGGCGATGATGAAGGCAGTTCCCTGAAGCAGGCTGACCTTGAGATCGGACAGGCCGAAGTCATGCTTGATCGGCTGAATCAGAAGGTTGATGACCTGCCGGTCGATGAACCCGACGGTGAAGATGATGGTGAGGACTGTCAGGACAGCCCAGGGCGGAGACTGGCGGCGACCGTCGTTTGCTCCGGGCTCTAGCATCGGAATCTGCCGCTGTTGGAAACATAATCCAGGCGCATGGAGCATCCTCTTATAAGCAGGGAATTGCCGAAGGCATCAGTTGGTCGGCAACTGTCCGCAATAAAACCTTGAAATGTCAGCATACTATTTTGAGTAAAATGCCGTAATGGTAAGTATTGTTCTGTCGTTGAACGGCAGGGGCAGGAACTCCTTGCTGCATCTCCGCAAGAATTTCGCCGAGTATTGGAGGTCGCTGGCGGCGCGTCAAGCGCCTTACCCGGCCACAATTGCTGCTATCTGGAGTTACTGCAAGTAACACAAGGGCGTTATTGACCGCCAACCCGGAGGCGGCAGACCAGCTCCAAATATCGAAAAATTGTTATAAAATCTGACGGTTAAGCAAGTCATGGCAGTCAGCGCGACCCGAATGCGTGGAGCGACCCCGCCCGGCAACGAAAGAAAACATGTCCGGGATGTCGCGCCTGAGCGTCTATTCGTCATAAGGACAAGGAATACTGTCGCCGTGATAAAATCCGGCGGCTCTGCCTTGTACCAATGGGAACCGGGGGCGCTATATGGTCTTCATCGATGGGATGTTGCGCAAAGCAAGATCGGCTTTGCTTCGTCGGGGCGTCGGCCCCGAAGATGCCGACGACCTTGTTCAGCAGGCATTCCTGAACATCGAGACCTATCGCAAGGCCGGTTCAGTGCGATCGCACGAGGCGATTATGGTGAGGGCGGCGATCAATCTCTCAATCGACCTTGCCCGCCGACAGCAGCGGGCGCCGTTCGCGCCCGGGCTGGACGGCGCCGACGTGTTCGACTGCCGCCCCGGCCCGCATGAGGTGCTCGAGGCCCGGGTGAAACTGGAACTGGTAAAGCGCGGGCTGGACCAGCTCAACGATAAGACCCGGCGGATCCTCCTCGCGCGGCGGATCGATGAGTTGAGCGTGTCCGAGATTGCCCGTTGCGAGAACATGACCGTCGCCGCAGTCGAAAAGCAGATTGCGCGCGGCACCTTGGCTTTGATGAAGTGGTTGGATGGATGGTAACGGGCTACCTAAGGCGCAACTCGCCGATAGAAGCCGAAGCAGCAGCTTGGCTGGCGCGCATTCAGGATGATGAACGACGGGATGATTATGCCGAAGCGCTGCAGGCCTGGCTGGCAGCGGATTCCGCTCATCGAGGGGCCTTCACTACGGCCACCCTGGCGTGGGAGCTGATCGCCGGCGCGCATCAAGGGGTGATGCTTACGGATGAGGAGATCACCGAGCCGACCTGGGTTGAGCGGCTGCGCCAATCGTGGCGCGTGCCGGTGGCGGCGCTGGCGGCCGCCTGCTTTGCCCTCGTAGTCGTGGGTGGCGGCTTGCTCTACTTCCGCGACAAAGGCCCACTTCATTACGAAACCGCGCCGGGCGAGCAGATCAGCATCGTCCTCGATGACGGCAGCCGCATTTCCCTCAACACCCGCAGTGCGGTCAATGTCGACTATAGCAAGGAAGCGCGGCGCATCACGCTGCTGTCCGGCGAAGCCATGTTTGAGGTCAGCAAGGATCCCAAGCG
>JBDUBN010000403.1:0-2836 GCA_040004085.1 Novosphingobium sp. | reverse complement strand
GACCCAAGCGCGGTATCAACCGTCCGCGCATCGGGCGAGGCGAACTGAACGGTGATAGTGGTCACCGCTGCCGAGGCAGTGGCCGACGGAGCCGGTGCCGGGCTGCCATCGGGCGTAACCACAACCGGTGCGCTGGTCGCCGCCGCCGCTTCCTTTTGCGCAGAGGCAGCAATCAAGGCCGCGATTGCAGGATCGAGCGCCGGGTTGTTGGCATTCAGCGTGGGATCGGGGTGCAACCGCCCGCCGACCAGCGCATCAGTATAAAGCCGGTCCATGCGCACTACCGCCTCGGCCAACATGGCGGGCAGGTGCGCTTCGTCACTCGCAGTCAGTTCGAATGAGCCAAGGAAAGTGTTGTCAGGGCCAAAACGCGCGGTGAAACGTCCGCGAACCGGGCCGCCCGGCCATTGCCGCTCAAGCTGAGCGACCGGCATGATGACATCCGACGCGCTGAACTGGTCCAACACATTGCCCCACCACAATCGGCTGCGACGGCTTGCCTGTCCGGCCGTCAGCAACAGCGAATCGCCGCCGCTGCCCGATGGGCGCACATAATCGATAACGCTCGCCCCGGCATTAAACTGCGCCCACGCGGCTTGCCAGGGGCCGCGCACCTCAAAAACCTGAGTCGCGCCGCCGGAATAGAGAATCGGCAAAGTCAGCAGCGGCGCGGAATGCTGCACCGGCCCCGAATCGCCAGTCCCATCGCCTCCGCCGACAAACTGTCCGGCGCGGGTGCGGTCAAAGATCACGCCGAGCGTGGCGATATAGCGGTGCGGGCCGATCTGCTCGTTGCCTATGACCACCGCCGAGACCATCGAATCGATCTGGCCGTCCGCCATTTCCGGACCGCCCAACTTTTTCCACGCCATGCGCTTGGCCTCGGCCCAGCCCGCAATCCGGGCTTCCTGCGCCGTCTTCCCGGTGGTGTTGACGGTAAGTCCATCGACTTCGATGTCGTGCGAAACCGCCAGCGGCGGGATGCCGCGCTCACCCTCGATCTGCGCCATCAGGCGCGCAGGACCGATGATTATCAGTGCCATGGCCGCCACGAACGCCAGTCCGCAACCGGTCCAGATGGCCGTGGCAGAGCGCAACTGACGCAGGTTTGGAAGGGTGTTGAGCGTTGTCATTTGGTAAGTTGCGGGCCTTTTGCCGAAACGGACGTGGAAATCCAAGCAGGAAAGCGTTAGGCGCTGCAACGATGTCTCAGGAACCCACACAAAAATCGTACAGCTATGCTCAGGCAGGCGTCTCAATCGCTGCTGGCAACGCATTGGTAAAGGCCATAGCGCCACTGGCACGGGCCACCGCCCGGCCCGGCGCAGACCCGGAACTGGGGGGGTTTGGCGGCTTTTTCGACCTCAAGGCGGCGGGCTATAAAGACCCACTGCTGGTCGCCGCCAATGATGGCGTCGGCACCAAAGTAAAACTGGCGATTGATTTTGACCGGCACGACCGCATCGGCATCGATCTGGTCGCGATGTGTGTCAACGATTTGATCGTTCAAGGCGCGGAACCGCTGCTGTTTCTGGACTATTTTGCTACTGGAAAGCTGGAAAACGGCATTGCAAGCCGAGTCGTCGCCGGAATTGCCGAGGGCTGCAAAATGGCCGGATGTGCACTGATCGGCGGCGAAACTGCTGAAATGCCGGGAATGTATGCGGCTGGGGACTATGATCTTGCCGGCTTCTGCGTTGGCGCGGTTGAGCGCGGGGAGCAGTTAACCGGGTCTAAAGTGGCGCTGGGCGACGTTCTATTGGGCCTCGCGAGTTCAGGTGTTCACTCCAACGGCTATTCGCTGGTGCGGCGGCTTGCTGCCGACAAGAAGTGGAAGCTGGACCGCCCGGCCCTGTTCGATGCCGACCGCCTGTTGATCGACCACCTGATTGAACCAACGCGAATTTACGTCAAAAGCCTGCTGCCGGTGATCAAGTCTGGCCGCATCCACGCCCTCGCTCACATCACCGGCGGCGGCTTGCTGGAGAATGTCCCGCGGGTTTTGCCTGAGGGATTGCATGCGCGAATCGACGCAGGAAACTGGCTCCAGCCTCGACTGATGGCGTTCCTGCAGGCGCAGGGGAACATCGAACCGGAGGAAATGGCGCGCACTTTCAACTGCGGCATTGGCATGGTTCTGGCGGTTTCGGCCGACGATATCGCCAGTGTTACTGCTGACCTCGCCGCTGCTGGCGAGGAAGTGCATGTAATCGGTGCAATCGAAGCCGGCGCTAGGGGTTGTACCGTTCAGGGCGGCGATGAGGTGTGGAGTTCGCGCGGTAGCTGGACTGCGACGCATGTTGGCTGAACGAGCAAAGGTCGCTGTGCTTATATCGGGCAGCGGCACCAACATGGCCGCGCTGCTCTATTCCAGCCGCGCCGAGGACTGCCCGTTCGAGATCGTGCTGGTCGCCAGCAACAATCCCGATGCTGGCGGTCTGCGGCTGGCAGAGGGTGAAGGCGTGCCCACTTTTTCCTTGTCCCACAAAGGCATGGCGCGCGCTGACCACGACAAGGCGATGGACGAGGCGATCCGGGCAAGTGGCGCGAATTATGTCGCGCTGGCCGGGTATATGCGCATCCTGACCAGTGAATTCGTCGCGGGCTGGCAAGGCCGTATGCTCAACATTCATCCCAGCCTGCTGCCGAAATACCCCGGCCTGCACACTCACGACCGCGCTTTGGAAGCAGGCGACAGCCACGGCGGCTGCACCGTTCATCTGGTGACCGCCGATCTCGATTCAGGCCCGACGCTCGGCCAGACGGCGGTGGCAATCATGCCGGGCGACACGCCAGATGCACTCGCAGCACGGGTGCTGATCGCCGAACACCAGCT
>JBDUBN010000402.1:0-2838 GCA_040004085.1 Novosphingobium sp. | reverse complement strand
CGGCCCGCAATTGCTTGCGCGAGCGCGGGCGGCAGGGTAACGTAGTTATATGATGGGTGCTCGAGGGCTTTCTGTTTGAGCCGGGCGCGTCCCGGGGCGCATGGTTGCGCCGGCTGGCACGGCCGGGGGCGTGCTGGGGACAGATTGAGGATTGCATATGCGCCCCGCGCAAATGCCTGCGGCATTGCGGTTCAACGACGATACAGGAACGATCATGGCGACGAAAACGGACATCAAGCAGTCGGAAGAGTGGCTAAAGGCGGTCGATTATTCGATCAGCGATCATGACATCGAGCGGCAGCGGAAATTGCTGGGCCATGTCGAGCCTTCCAAGCTGCGCGAATATAATCAGACAGCCACGATCGACAATATCCGCAACTTTGCGGCCGGCGCCGGCGACGACAATCCTTTGTTCCACGATCCCGACTTTGCACGCGCCACTCGCTGGGGCAGCGTGATCGCGCCCGGCACGATGGTCGGCCAGATCGGTTCGCCGATGAAGGGCGACCCGGCCTCCGACGAGATCAAGGCGCTCAGGAAGTCGCTGTGGAAGGGCGTGCACGTGTTCGTCTCGGGGTCGACCTGGGACTGGTATCGCCCGGTATTCCCCGGCGACACCATTTACAGCTATAATGGTGACGAGAGCGTCGAGGTGAAGCAGTCGGAATTTTCCGGCCGTTCGATCATCAAGATACGCAAGGACGTCAAGATCAACCAGCGCGGCGAAGTGGTCGCGGTCTACCGCATCCTGAGCGTGCTGACAGAACGCAAGACCGCCGCCAAGAAGGGCAAGTATAGCGCCCTTGAGCCAGCGCAATATACTGACGCGGACATCGAGAAGATCGATGAGATCTATGCCGGCGAGCAGGTGCAGGGCGCTGAACTGCGCTATTTCGACGATGTCAAGGTAGGCGATTCGCTCGGCAAGATGGCCAAGGGGCCGCTGACCGTGACGGACGTCATCGTCTATCACGCCGGCGGCTATGGTTTCGTCCCCTATGCGCCCACGGTCGGCCGCATGGCTTACAAGAACCGCAAGCGCATCCCGGCCTTTTACGTGAAGAACGAATATGGCGTGCCCGACGTGGCGCAGCGCCTGCATTGGGATCCGACCTGGGCGCAGGCCATCGGCAATCCGATGGCCTATGACTATGGAGTTATGCGTGAGAGCTATCTTTGGCACTATCTGAACGATTGGGCCGGCGATAACGGCATCATCGTGCGGATGCATGACGAAATCCGCAAGTTCAACTATATGGGCGACACCCAGTTCGTGTCCGGTGAAGTGACCGGCAAGCGTGAAGAGAACGGCCAGAATCTGGTCGACGTCAGCGTCGTCTTCATCAACCAGCGCGGCGACGAGACGGTGCGTGGAACCGCCACCATCGCACTGCCCAGCAAGGGCAAAGTCGCCCTATATCCCCCCGTGCCTGAAGATCTCGCGCAGGAAGCGGCGCGCATGATGGCGCGTCACTGGGAGCTGTCGTACTCGGCATCCCGCACGCAAAGCTGAACGTGAATGGCGGCGCGTGCGCGCTCGGTCACCCGATTGGCGCATCGGGCGCGCAGGCGCGGGGCCTGAGGCGCGGCGTCGCCAGCCTGTGCATCGGCG
Source organism: Novosphingobium sp. (assembly GCA_040004085.1). Taxonomy (GTDB): domain Bacteria; phylum Pseudomonadota; class Alphaproteobacteria; order Sphingomonadales; family Sphingomonadaceae; genus Novosphingobium. Next base: position 1,226 of record JBDUBN010000402.1, on the reverse strand, counting down.
GCGGCGAGGCCACGGCGTTGGCAGTCGAGCTCATCTGATGTATCGGCGGGCGAGCTGGTCACCCGTCCGCCGCGCACCTGCCTAGCGGATGTCGCGACGCTCGCCATGACGTTTCTGCTGCCGAAACCGGCGATTGGCCATGACATCTTGGCGGGCACGCGGTGCCGCAGGAGGTCGAACTGCCCTCGAAATGGAAGGAAAGACGATGCACGAAGAACCCCATCTGCTGCTGGACGAGGCCGACGGCATCGCGACGCTGACCATAAACCGGCCGAACCGGCTCAACGCCATGGCACCGGAATCGCTCGACCTGTTCATCGAGTTGCTGGACCGGGTGCGCGACGAGGGAACGGCGCGTGTGCTCGTGCTGACGGGGAAGGGGCGGGGCTTTTGTTCGGGCGCGGATCTCGCCGACAATGCCCCCAAGACCGGCGGCATGCCCACGGACCGCGGATCGGGCCTCGAAAAGGGCCATAATATCGTGTTCGAGCGGATGCGTTACCTGCCGATCCCGATCATCTGCGCGGTCAATGGCGGCGCGGCGGGCGGCGGCTGTGGCTATGCCCTGGCGGGCGACATCGTCATCGGTGCGCGGTCATCCTATTTCCTTCAGCCCTTCGCCAATATCGGACTGGTGCCCGACCTGGGCGCGACCTGGCTGCTGCCCCGCCTGATCGGCAAGGCACGCGCTACCGCGATGATGATGCTGGCCGAGCGCATTCCGGCCCAGACGGCCGCGGAATGGGGCATGATCTGGCAAATGGTCGAGGATGACGCCTTGATGGACACGGCCTATGAACTGGCACGCAAGCTGGCGAATGGCCCTACCGTCGCCTACTCGCTGATGCGGCAGGGCATTGCCGATGCGCTGGAAATGTCCGCAACCCAGACATTGGCGATGGAGCGTCGCAACCAGCGGATCGCGGGCAATACGCAGGACCACCATGAAGGCGTCGCCGCCTTCCTTGAAAAGCGCACGCCGCAATTTATCGGGCGGTAATATGACGGCCGAGCGATGAAGAAATATATGTAGGATTTTTCCGTCCGGACGACGCAACTGTTGACGTAGATACCTATGCAGGGCCATGCCGTTTTCATCGGTTTAAGGAGTACGTGTATGACGGTTGAGAAGATTTTGGCGGGCAAGATCGCCTTCGTCGCCGGCGGGTCCAGCGGCATCAACCTCGGCGTCGCGCACAGCTTTGCGCAGGCCGGCGCAAAGGTGG
>JBDUBN010000401.1:0-2838 GCA_040004085.1 Novosphingobium sp. | reverse complement strand
CCACCAGCGGACCGTCCTCTGCCTCCACGATCCGCGCGCGCACGGCCATGCCGATGCGCACGTCGGCGGCGTCGATCCCTTCCACCCTGCTCATCATCCGCGGCCCTTCGGCCAGATCGATCAGCGCGACGCTGAGCGGCGCTTCGGGCGGGCGCTTGCGCACCACCGTGGTGGAATAGACGGTGCCGTGGCCCGATGCCTCGACCCATTCCAGCGGTTCGCCGGTGCGGGGCGCCACTACGCGCGGGAAGAATACGTGGGTGCCGGTTTCCACCCCGCGCTGGATCATGAAGCGACCTTGCGCAAGGAAGGCAGTAAATTGCTCGTCGGGTTTCACTTCCGATGTCACGGGGGAAGCGGCGGCATCTGTCATTGGCGGGTCCTGTTCACACCTGGTTGCCTGATCCATGTCGGTGCTGCGCATAATTGTCGAGGTTCCGTGCGGGTTGATGCACAGCGCGGGCATGATCATCGTGATACCGATATGTTTCGGCCAATCTGGCGGGATACGGCGGGTGCGCTGCGGGTTCGGACTTTCGCTCGCCAATCGCCTCTGCGGTGGATCGCGGGGCAGGGATGGCACTCGTCCGCGCGAAAGCTAGCTTACCGCACGACCAAATGGCTGGAGATGGATCGATGCTGAAGAACCGCCCCGTTGACGCCGCCGCGCTGACGCCGGAGCAGCGCCGGATCGAGCTAGCCGCGCGGGCGCAGGCGTCGTTGGTGCGTTGAGGTTACTGAGCGCGCCTCAACCCTGCCGTCCGGCCCCGGCGCGGCGGGCATCCTGCCGCCAGCGCAGCGGGCTGGCACCGGTTTCGCGGCGGAAAATCTGGCGAAAGAACGAGACGTCGGAATAGCCAACCAGCCCGGAAATCCGCTCGATGCTGAAGGTCGATCGCGTCAGCATCGACTTGGCCGCGCCGATCCTCAGCATCTGTAACCAGGCATGAGGCGATTGCCCGGTTCCGGCCACGAAATGGCGATGAAGCGTGCGCCGGTTGACCTGCATCGCCTCGGCCATTTGCTGGACGGTGACCGGCTGCGAGAGGTGTTCGGTTAGCCATTGCTGCGCGCGGGCCAGCAGGATGTCGTGATCGGCAAGCGCGGGGGAGGGGTTGAGCAGACCGTCCTGCGGGAACAGCCGCCTTTGTAGCCACAGCGCGGAATTGCGCGAGGCGATCCGCTCCATTAGCCGCAGGCTCAGCAGGTGATCAACCGCTGCCCCGGCTGAAGTGAGCAGCTGGCCTTCTTCGGCCAAAGGCTCGACCGCTGAAAAGGCCACTTGGGGATAGAGCGACCGCAAGGCGTCCAGCATCCACCACGGCGCGCTCGCCTTGTGCCCGTCCAGCAGTCCGGTGCTGGCCAGCAAGGCGACCGAGGCCCCGGACGCCGCGATGGTCGCCCCGGCCTGCGCCCGTTCGCGCAACCAGGCGGCAAAGGCGGGCGCGGCGGGTTCGGGGCGGTCGCCCGCGGGCACATAGTCGGCGATGAACACCAGATCAGGGGTCTGCCCGTCAATCCCGCGTCCTTCGACCGTCAGCGTGATCCCCTCCATCTCCAGCACCCGTTCGGTGCCAATGGTCAGAAGGTGGAGATCAGCGAGGTCGAACCGCTCAGCGGTTGGCAGCACGTCAATCGCACCATACTGGCGATAGATATAGCGGCGGGTCAGGCGCACCGAATCGACCAAGGCGCCAATGCTCGACAGACACGGATCGGGCGGTGCGATCACCGCCACGTTCAACACCTGTCCGACGGAGGCCTGTCCCATATCTCACGGATCATAGCCCCATCTGTCACTATCTGACAAGCGCCGGACAGGCTTAGCATCAGCGCACAAGAACAAAACTGAGGATGCTGACAATGGCCACCGCCCGCGAGGAACTGCTCGACCTCATCGTCACTGACCATGCCTTCGACCACCCCCGGGCGGAGATCGAGGCGCGGCAGATCGAGGCGGCGGACGACCTGCTACGCAGCCTGCGCCAACAGGTTCCGGTGCTGGATCGCCGCGCGACCGAGTTCGGAATCGACCGGATCGAACGGTTCGAGGACATCGTCCCGCTGCTGTTCGCGCACACCGTCTACAAGTCCTATCCGGAAAGCTTCGTCGAGAAGGGGCGGTGGGACCGGATGCTCGCCTGGCTGACCACGCTTTCCGCCGACGATCTGACGGGCATCGATGTGGACGGCGTGACCGACGCCGATGACTGGCTGGAGCGGCTGAAGGCGCATGGCTGCATGGTGCTGGCGACCAGCGGATCGAGCGGCAAGTGCTCGTTCCTGCCCGCCTCGAGCGATGATAAGACCCTGAAGTTACGGCATTTCAAGCACGCCACCGGCTGGCCTGACGCCGTGGCAGGCAACCAGTATGTCTCGTTCTGGACCGGGCCGATCGAAGGCCCCAACAGTGCGATCGAGGCCGGCCAGATCCAGCGCGACCTGTGGGCGAAGACGGGGCAGTTCCACTATCTTATCCGCGAACCGCTGCGGATTACCGATGTCAGCAGCGGCGCGGCCTTTATGAAGAAACTGCGCAGCGGCACCGCCACTCCGGACGAGATCGCCGCCTTCGAGCAGCGCAGCCAGGATGCGTCGGCACGGATCGCGGCGGGCATGGGCGAGTTCGTCGATACCCTGTTGGCCCACCGGCACGAGCCGATCCAGATGTCGGGCCTGTGGGCGCAGCACCTTCAGATAATCGACATGGCCTATGCCCGGGGCGTGAAAGACGGCGAATTCCACCCCGACAGCCGGATCAGCGCCGGGGGCGGGATCAAGGGCGTGGCCCTGCCGGATGACTACAAGGAACGCGTGCGCCGGTTCTATGGCGATGTC
>JBDUBN010000071.1:0-9517 GCA_040004085.1 Novosphingobium sp. | reverse complement strand
TCGAACGCGACGACCTCTCCCTTCTCGCCGTCGTCGGTAAAGCCGAGGCCTTCTCGATCCGATATGGCGGTGCCATGGGTGCCGCCCGCTATGCCTTCAACCTGTCCGATCAACTCTCCTGTTCGCGCATCGAGGACCGTAAGCCGCTCACCATGCGCCACATAGACCCGCATCGTAGGACCATCGAATACGGCATAGTCCCACCGGTCGGGAGACCCGAGCGGAATGCTGTTGGTCAACGAATAGTCCGGAGTCGCGTCAGCATGGGCAACCCCAGCCAGAGCGGCCGCAGCCGCGGCCACCATGGTGGCAATGATCGAAGATTTCACGCTATGGCTCCTTGTGCGATGCCGGTAGAATTAACTGTTATGAGCACGCGGCGGCAGCGAACCGCAGCCTAATCCGCAATCCAGGTTCGTTGTCCTCCAGCAATAGCTCTGCCCCGTGCAACGCAGCGATCGAGGCGACCAACGCCAGCCCCAGGCCTGCGCCGGGCGTATGTCTGCTCTGGTCTAGCCGATAGAAGCGTCGGAGAATTTTGCCGTGCTGATCTGCAGGGACGCCCGGTCCATCGTCCGAGACCATGAAAACCACGCCGGCAGCCCCTTCATGCAAAGCAAATGTGATGTTCGTACCAGGGGGCGTGTGGACAAGCGCGTTGTCGATCAGGTTGGTGAGGAGCTGGGCAATCAATTCTGCGTCCCCAACTACGGCGATGCCGTCATCAATCGCAGCGCGCAAAGTCTTCCCCGCGTCCTCAGCAACGGGCTGATAGGCTTCCTCCAACCGCCTCATCAATTCGGACAGATCAATCCGGACGAGAGACCCTCGTTCGCCTCCCTCTATCTGCCCGATGCGAAGTAGGGCTCTGAATATCACGTGGATTTCGCCGATCTGCGTCAAGGCATCTGAGATGCCGGTCTCGTAGGCAGCCTCAGATTCACTGCCCCGCATCGCTTCCAGTCGCTGTTGGAGCCGAGTTAACGGCGTCCGCAGGTCATGCGCGATATCAGTCGATACCTGTCGCAACCCTTCCATCAACGCTGCGATCCGGTCCAGCATAGCATTGAGGTTCGTAGACAGGTGATCGAACTCTGCGCTCATGCCGATCGCGGGCAAGCGTTCTGTCATGTCTCCCGACATGATGCGCGCCACCGCACCGTTGACGCGATCAAGCCGGCGCAGGAACATCAGCCCGATAAAATAGCCACCAATGAGGGCGAGGATGGTCAGTGCGATGCTCGAGCCGATTGTGAATGCCACAAGCCGACGCCGAACGCGCTGCACATCGAACGAATCTGTCGCGACCACCAGCAGCGAGCCGTCTGATAGTCGGATGCCAAGGGTCTGGAACGTCTCCGGATCGCCCGGTTCACCAGGCTGAGGCTCGTCGTCAACGAAAGTAACCCGGCCCCATCCGGTCCGGGCGGCAGTCACCGGCAGATCCCCCGCCAGACGCTTGCTGTCGGCATCCAGCAGCAGATAGTGGAACGGTTGCTCGAATGCTGATCGTTGGCGACGGCGGATGCTATCAATCACTTCCTGCTTGCCGCCATCCGGCCAATCTTCTGTCAGAACAGCCAGTTCCGATCGAAGGCCAACTGCTGTCGCCTCGGCTGCGTAAGCGCGAAGCGAATGTTCGACGATCGTCAGCAAGACGATCGAGCCCACGGCGAAAAGCCCTGCAATTAGCAGGGCAAAGCGAAAAGCGGCGCTGTTGAAGGAGCTGGTTTTTTTCATGGCGGCGACGCTTCGATCCGGTAACCGGAGCCGCGAATGGTGTGGATCAGGTCCGCGTCAAATCCGCGATCGATCTTCGCTCGCAACCGGCTCATGTGGCTCTCGATGAGATTGGTCTGCGGGTCGAAGTGAAACGACCAGACATTTTCGAGCATCATGGTCCGAGTTACGACTTCGCCCTTGTGACGCATAAGGTATTCGAGAAGCTTCATTTCCTGCGCTTGGAGCTCAATGCGGCGTCCCGCCCGGCTTACCGTTCTCTTCAGGAGGTCCAGTTCCAGGTCGCCCACCCTCAACATCGTGATGGCATCGACGGACGGTGGGCGCCGGGCAAGCGCCGCCACCCGGGCGACAAGTTCGGTGGTCGCAAACGGCTTCACCAGATAGTCATCTGCTCCGCCCTCGAGGCCTTCGACCCGATCCCTGATGCCGTCCATTCCGGTCAGCAGGATTGCCGGCGTAGAGACTCCTTGAGCGCGCAGCTGCTTCAACGCGGAGAGACCATCAAGTTCTGGCACCATGCGGTCAAGAATGATAACCGAATATTCGTTACTGCTCGCAAGAAATACTGCATCTGGTCCAGTTAGGCATACATCGACAACATGCCCGGCCGAGGTCAGAGCCTTCTCGATATGCGAACGTGTCGCATCATCATCCTCGAGTAGCAGCAGCTTCATCGTCAGGGCCGCCTTTCCTATGCGAGTACGCCTATGGTGCTAATGAATCTTCGCCACACAAGTTAGGAATTCCTAATGTCCAATTGAGGTTCCGCGAATGTAGGGGGGTGTAGGCCGGATCACAGAGGCAATGAAGCCTCAGGAGAGTCACAATGCGTAACTATCTCATCGCGCTGGCCGCTGCCACGTTGATCGCCAGCGGCGCTCAAGCGGCAACTGGGCACATGGCAGGTTCCGAACTCATGCCGACGGCGAAGGTGTCACTGGCGACGGCGCGGGCGACGGCGCTTCACGCCCGGCCCGGCAAAATCACCGACCAGGAACTGGAAAAGGAAGCGGGCGGCACGGGCCTGCGCTACTCTTTCGACGTGATAAGCCACGGCAAGACTTATGAAGTCGGCGTCGATGCAAAAACGGGCAGGGTTCTGGAGAACCAGGCCGAAGGCGCGCATCCCGATTGATGCACACCTGATAGCTGATCGCAGCACTCTAGGCTGCGTGGCCCGGGTCGAAGACACGGCGCTGAACGGGAGGACCGATGCCACTGCCACTGCCGACGAACCGGGCCGCCACCGTGCGCTCCCTGCTGCTCTTTGCCCCCTTGGCGCTGGCTGGCTGCGCGCATTATTCCCTCCTCCCGCTGGTGCAGACGCCCCCTCTGGCACCCTCGGTCGCGGCGCTCCCTGGTTTCGTACCGGGAGCGCCGCTTAGTGTCGCTCAAGTCACTGCGCTCGCGCTTCAAAACAATCCTGATCTGCGCGCGGCGCGCGCAAGGCACGGGCTCGCGCAAGCTCAACTCCTGCAATCCGGTATCCTGCCAAACCCCTCGCTTGCCGGCGCGTTACTCCCTCTGATCTCGGGAGCGGGCACCGTGACCGGATGGAATGTTGGCCTGACGCAAGACATTAAATCGCTCATCACCTACCGTGCGCGGCGGCGGGCGGCGGGCTATGCGGCCCAACAGATCGATGCCGAAATCCTCTGGAACGAATGGCAGGTCGCCGGACAGGCGCGGCAACTCGCGGTAGAATTGATCGCAGGTGAGCAAAGCCGGCCCCTGCTGGTCGAGGCTTTCGGCCTTCTCTCCCACCGCAACGCCGTTCTCCAGCATGCGCTTGCAGCCGGTAACGTCACTCTGGTCACGGCGGCACCCACGCTTGTCGCGCTGCAATCGGCGCGAGCCGCCTTGCAAGCGCTGGATCAGCGGCAACTCTCGCTCAGGCACCAGCTCAACGCGCTGCTCGGACTGGTGCCTGATGCCGTCGTTCCGCTAGGGGGGACGATTGATCTGCCTCCCTTCAATCCGGCCACGATCCGCGCGGATCTGACAACATTGGCCGATCGGCGTCCTGACCTCGTGGCGCTCCGCCTCGGCTATGACGCCCAAGACGCCAATGTCCGGGTGGCGATCCTGTCGCAGTTTCCCGATCTGATTCTCGGGGCGACCGCCAGCAGCGACAACAGCAGTGTCATCAACGGCGGGCCGCAAGCCACGATCGGGCTGCCGATCTTCGATCGCAATCAAGGCAATGTCGCCATTGCGAATGCGACCCGGGCTCAGCTCCATGGGGACTATTCGGCGCGCCTTGCGGCAGCAGCCGGCCAGGTTGGCGCACTTCTGTCCGAAATGGACCTGCTGTCCGAGCAACTTGCCATCGTGCGCCGTGATCTTCCGGCAGCAAGGCTGGCTGCAGAACGCGCCGCCAATGCCTTCGGCGCCTCCAATCTCGACGAGCGCAGCTATGTCGATCTTGTCGTCAATCGCTACACCAAGGAGCAGGAAGTGGTAACTCTGGAGCTGGGACTGCTCGACCGGCAGGTGGCGCTACAAACTCTGGTAGGCGCCGGGCTACCCCCCGTCGAAATCTTCCCGGGTCTGGATAACACCGAAGTGCGGCGATGAAGCCGCTCGCCCTTCTGCCTCTGGCCCTGCTGGCTGGGTGCGGCAGTTCATCGCCGTCCGATCCTGCTCCTACGCCTTCGGTGCTCGTGAGCCTGCAGAAAATTGAGCGGGGCACCGCTCCCGAGTGGGCGACAGCCTATGGCAGCGCCGCGCCAGGGGTAAACGGCTCAGAAACCATCAGCGTGCCCCAACCCGGCCAAGTGTCGCGCCTCGCGGTGATGCCAGGCTCGACGGTGCGCGCGGGACAAGTGCTCATGGTATTCACCACCGACCCATCGTCGGTAAGTGCGTATCAGCAGGCAATCACATCGCTTTCCACAGCGCAAAAGCAGCGGGCAACGACGGCGCAGCTGCTGACGCAACAGCTCGCGACGCGCGACCAACTCGTTCAGGCGGAAAAGGTGGTCAGCGACGCCCAAGCTGCCATTACGGCCTTGCGACGGTCGGGTGCAGGACAGCCGACGCGAACGCTTACCGCGCCATTCGGCGGCGTTGTCACTGCGGTGTCAGTCGCACAAGGTGATCGAACACAAGCCGGTGCACCTTTGGTGACCTTGGCGCGAACGGGAAGCATCGTCGCGACCGTTGGGCTGGATCCCGCCAAAGCCGGCCGCGTCCAAGTGGGGCAAAGCGCCAAGGTGGTTCGCCTGAATGGCGGCCCACCAATCCCGGCTCACGTGGTGCGGGTGAACGGAGTGCTCAATCCAAAGACGCACACGATCAATGTGGACCTCTCGCTACCGGCAGGCGCGGTGCTTCCGAACGAAGCACTGCGCGGCGATATCGCCATAGGCGAGGTCGCCGGATGGATCGTGCCCCACCGCGCCGTGGTCACCGCCAACGGGCCTACGAGCATCTTCCAGCTCGTCGCCGGCAAAGCGCACCTCATCAAGATCGAACTTCTTTTGGCGGGCGAGCAGCTCGATGTGGTCAAAGGACCGATACTGCTTAACCGGCCGCTGATCGTGGACGGGGCCTATCAAGTACAGGATGGCCAAGCCGTCCGTTCGATCGCCCGCTGATGTTTGAAAGACTGCTTGGCCGGCAATCCCGTGCATTCGTGATGATTGCTATGGCAATGGCGCTGGCCGGCATCGCGGCGGCGCTGTCGCTGCCGCTCGGCCTGTTCCCGCAGGTCTCGTTCCCGCGCGTGCTGGTTGATCTTGATGCCGGCAGTCGGCCCGCCGATCAAATGGCGCTTATCGTCACCCGCCCGGTTGAGGAGGCGATTCGCAGCATTCCAGGCGTTCGTGACGTTCGATCGGAAACGACCCGAGGCTCAGCCCAGATCTCGATCGATTTCGGTTGGGGTCGCGACATGGTGGCCAGCACGTTACTGGTCGACACGGCCATCGCACGCACGATCGGCTCCCTTCCGCCGGGAACCAACTACAATGTGCGAAGGATGGACCCCACGGTCTTCCCTGTCATTTCCTACGCGCTCGTTTCAAAGTCCATCTCACCGGTCGCGTTGCAGGATCTGGCCCGGTATGAAATCACGCCGCTTCTGTCGTCGATACCCGGGCTCGCCCGCGTCGAGGTTCAGGGCGGCGATACGGCGGAAGTACAGGTGCTGGCCGACCCAAACCGGCTCGCCAGCTACGGCCTTGCGATGAGCGACCTGGCGACCGCGATCCGCTCAGGCAACGTGCTGAGCGCGGTCGGGAAAATCCAGGATCGCGGGCGGCTTTCGCTGGTTCTAGCCGACCGCAGCATTATCAGCGCATCCGCCGTTGGCGAGATCGTCGTCCGATCCGATCCGGTCGGAATCGTGCGCGTGCGCGATCTCGCGACAGTTCAAGACGGCGTGGCACCTCAATGGACGCGCGTTGTCGAGGACGGGCACCCGGCGGTGCTTTTCAATATCTACCAGCAACCGGACGGCAACTCGGTCCAGATCGCCAAGTCCGTGGCGCAGGCGCTTGCAAACTATCGCCTGCCGCCAGGGGTGAAGCTCATCAATTGGTATGATCAGAGCGAACTCGTCACGCAATCGGTGTCGAGCGTGCGCGACGCAGTGCTGATCGGGCTGGTGCTCGCGGCCGGCGTCCTGCTGTTGTTCCTGCGCAGCTGGCGAGTGACTTTGGTCGCCGTAATCGTCGTTCCTGCGACCCTGGCAGCGACCGTTCTCGTGCTCAGCATGATGAAGATGAGCTTCAACCTGATGACGCTTGGCGGTATCGCTGCGGCGGTGGGGCTGCTCATTGATGACGTGATCGTCATGGTCGAGCAAATTGCCCGACGAGCGGGCGCGAACGAGGCACATGGCGAGACCGGCAAGGCCGCCGTGCTACCCGCGGCGCGCGAGTTCATGGTTCCACTCGCAGGATCGAGCCTCGCCACGTTAATCGTCTTCCTGCCACTATCCTTCCTGAGCGGAGTAACCGGCGCCTTTTCAAAGGCGTTGTCGATCACGATGGCAGCAGCCCTGGGCATTTCCTGGGCCATGACTGCGTTCGTGGTGCCGGTGCTTACCCGCCGGATCGTGGATTTTAGCAAATGGCGCGACCCCGGCGGTGCCGGTGAAGGCTGGCTGGCCCGGCACCACGACCGTGCTCTCGATGGGCTCGCACGCCGACCGTGGGTGCTCGCGATCGCTCTCGTTCCCCTGCTGGCGCTTGGGTATCTGAGCTATTCGAAGGTCCCGACCGGTTTTATGCCCAAGGTCGATCAGGGCAGCTTCAACATGGACTATTATACGGTCCCCGGCACTTCGCTCGACGAGTCGAGCAGACAAATCGCGCAGGTCGATGCAATCGTGAGCCACCACCCTCAAGTCCTCACCTTTTCGCGGCGCTTGGGCACCGATCTCGGTGGGGGTCTCGGTCAAAGCTATCACGGCGATTATTTCGTCCGCCTCAAGCCGGGACACACCGAAACCACCGATAATGTGATGAGCGATGTCCGTTCAGCCATCGAGGTAAAGGTACCCGGCGTACAAGTCGAGCTGGGCCAGTTAATGGAAGACCTGATCGGCGATCTGACCTCCGTCCCGCAGCCGATCGAAATCAAGCTCTACTCGTCCGATCCGACCGCCCTTCGTGCGCAGGCGGAGAAGACGGCCGCACAAATTTCGAAGTTGACCGGGGTCGTCGAGGTCAAGAGCGGCGTCCAGCTTGCAGGGGATGCGCTCAACATCCATGTTGATCCAGTTCGCGCCGGCGTTGAAGGCATGGCTCCCGCAGATATCGAAGCGGCGCTCAACACCGCGCTCACCGGCTCGATCGCCACGTCGCTACCGCAGGCGACAAAGGTGGTGGACGTGCGGGTACGACTTCCCAACATGATGACGATGACCGAGGCCGAGCTCGCGCAACTGCCGATCCGCGCGCCTGATGGTCACGTATTTCCGCTCAGCCGCGTCGCCGATGTGGCCCGGGAAACGGGGCAACCCCAGATCACCCGAGAAAATCTCGAACCGATGGTGGCCGTCACCGGCCGAATCGAAGGCCGCGGGCTTGGTGCGGCGGTGGGCGACGTAAAAGCGCTGCTCGACAAACCTAGCGCACTAGCACCCGGCATACGCTACGAACTGGGCGGTCTTTACCAGCAGCAGCAGATCGCGTTCTCGGGCCTCGCCAAAGTCTTCGTGGCGGCGCTGGTTGCGGAGTTCGTGCTGCTCCTGATCCTCTACCGCCAGTTCTGGCGCCCGACGATCATCATCGTGTGCTCGCTGCTCTCCACCACCGCAGTATTCACCGCGCTGTGGGTCACTGGCGTCGAGCTCAACATCACAGCATTGATGGGGATGACCATGATCATTGGCATCGGCACAGAGATGGCGATTTTCTATATGTCCGAAGTCGAAGAGCTGTCCCACACAATGCCAGGGCGCGACGCCGCGCGCGAGGCGAGCCGTAACAGGCTGCGCCCGATCACCATGACGACACTGGCAGCGATCCTGACCCTGCTTCCGCTCGCGCTTGCGATCGGCCAAGGTTCGGGCATTCAACAACCGCTGGCAATCGCGATCATCGCCGGCCTCCTGCTCCAATACCCCTTGGTTCTGATCGCCATGCCCATACTCACCAGGCTCACGCTCCCTCGCGAGCGGCCTTCGAACAACCCAACGAATTAAGTGAGAATGGCTATCCCCATACACTCTGTCAGATTTTTTGCTCGCCATCGCATCGACAGTCGCATCTTGATCGCTTTCCTCGGCGCGGCCGCGGCAGCATTTATCTTTCTGCGCCTTGGATCAGAAATCCGAGAAGGTGACAGTTTCGCGCTCGACAAACTGATCCTTCAAGCATTCCGCGAGGCAGCCAATTCCGCAGTCCCGATTGGACCGGCATGGTTGCAGACAACCATGATCGATATCACCGCTTTGGGGGGCGTGACGATTCTCACCCTCCTGACCGTGCTGACCGCTGGATATTTGCTCGCCTCGAGGAAGACTGGAACAGCCATTTTTCTGGTCGTCGCCATCTCAGGCGGCGCCCTCTTGAGCAAGCTGCTCAAGTTTGGTTATGCGCGGCCCAGACCTAACGTGGTCGCACATCTGGTTGACGTCCATAGCCTGAGTTTTCCAAGCGGCCATGCGATGAACTCGGCTATCACCTATTTGACGATTGGCGCACTCCTTGCGCGCGCTGAAGCTGATCGAACGGTGAGAATATTCCTCATGACCGTGGCCATCTTTCTCACCCTGGCGATCGGTTTCTCGCGGGTATATCTAGGCGTGCATTGGCCAAGTGACGTTTTAGGCGGGTGGTGCGTCGGAGCCAGTTGGGCGGCACTTTGTTCGCTGGTGGCTCGGACTCTGCAGCGACGTAAAGACGAGGAGGCTGAGACGATCATCGACGTGTAACCCCACGCCACTCACTATCATGCAACATATCGAAGTAAGAGCGCCGAATTCACCAAATCATCGAAGTTAGTGTACTGCTCAAGGGACGCTACGGTCACTGAACTGGCGATCACGGTTCGATCGGGGGGCCGGCATTCTGCTCTACGCAGCCCGGGACGAGCAGCACAATCACACGATCGTCCTTGCAGACTATAAGGCAAAGCGTCGCTGATTGAACTGGCTTGGCGGTTCGCAAATGGCCTCAACACCGTCTTTTTACCCCGTCTGAGGCAAATCCCGATTCCTTACGGCGCTAAACAGCATCCCGAGTTCTGCCGGTTTTGTGATGAGATCCGCCAGCGTATAACCGTCCAGCACGCTTAGAAACGCGGCCAGCGCCTGCCGCAA
>JBDUBN010000400.1:0-2845 GCA_040004085.1 Novosphingobium sp. | reverse complement strand
ACCTTCGGTATCTGCCAAAGGGCCGTGCTTTCCGAATGGTGCGACTTTGCGCCGGGCCGGCTCAGGCACATAGCCGTGCGGTTTGCCGGTATCGTCTATCCGGGTGAGACCTTGCGCATTGACATGTGGCAGGATGGACCCGTCATTTCATTCGAAGCGCACGTGCCAGAGCGGGAGCAGAAAGTAATCGGTAATGGCATCGCGGTGCTCGGCTGATTTCCTCGGGTTGAGGTCTGTTAGAGAGGGCGCAAGTGTCAAGTCATCACCGTGATCGCCCGTTTCTGGCACTGACGCTGCGCGCCCTTGCCGCCATACTAGTTGCCACGATGTTCATGCTTAGCAAGCTCTTGGGGCAGCGGGGCGTGGCCCTTTCCGAGACGCTGTTCTGGTCACGGTGCATTACATTGCCCATGTTGCTGGGCTGGTTATGGTGGCACAGCGGCTTTCCTCGTCTGGCAACCAAACGCCTCGGGGCCCATACATTTCGAGCCGTTTGCGGGATGGGTAGCATGGCCGTGAATTTCGCCGCGGCGCGTATGTTGCCTTTGTCGGAATTCACCACACTCAATTTCACGGCACCCTTGTTCGCGGTCCTCATCACTGCGCTGTACTTGCGGGAGCACGTCGGGCGATGGCGCTGGGGCGCTGTCGTTTGCGGCTTCGTTGGGGTTGTGCTGATCGCCCGGCCCGGCGACACGGCAATCCCGCTGCTTGGCGGAGCTTGCGGATTGCTGGCGGCGCTGTCGAGCGCGGTGATCAGTTTCCAGATTCGTGACCTGGGAAAGACCGATCAGCCGATCTCTTCGGTCTTCTGGTATTCCCTCTTCGGCAGCGCCTTCATGGCTGTCACCTTGCCATTCGTTGCGCATGGACATGATGCCACCACATGGGGCTTGTTGCTGCTTCTTGGTGTCGTCAGCGCCATCGCACAGATGCTGCTCACTGCTTCGCTGCAGTATGGGGCGGTAGCCAGCATAATTATCGTTGACATGACCCAGCTGCTTTGGGCCACGCTTTATGGCCTTTTGGTGTGGAGCGAGATGCCGCCTGCGACGCTTTGGCTGGGTGCCCCGTTGGTCATAGCCGGTGGTGTGGTCGTCGCATGGCGCGAATACCGCCTGTCGAAGCTTGCAGCCGCATAGGTTTGGGCAAAAGCCGATGCCTAGCCATGGTCGGAATTCCGCTCTTCGATTTTGGTTGTCCGCCAAGATAAATACGCATTTCGCGTTCACAATCGTCGGTCGGGTCGGAACGATCGTTTCAGGTGTCAATTAACAGATGGGCGCTAGGAGCTGGGCGGCGAATGCGTCGCCTTGGAAGCGGATTTTTAGCATGCATCTATCAGATTTATATACATAAAATTGATATTTTGGCGGTCTGTAGGCTGACAGTATGCCAACCCCGTTCTGTTAAATTTGCGTTGGCAGCGCGTGCAAATCCCCTTAGATAAAACAGATGAATAAGATTGCGCACGTCCATTGAGAGAAATCGCAATGCAGGGCGGCGAGGAAACTATCGGAGGCGGATTGAATGGCGGATGATGCAGGCACTGGCCCTCTGACCGGTGTCAAGGTGCTGGAAATCACCCAAATGGTGGCTGGTCCGCTTGCTGGGACGATGCTTGCCGATCTAGGCGCTTCGGTCATAAAGGTCGAAGGCCTGACGGGCGATCCCTTTCGCTATGTAAAGCCGCAGCACAAGGGGATGTGCGCGCACTTTTTTGCGGTGAACCGGCACAAGCGCAGCATTCGGCTCAATCTCAAGTCTGAGGAAGGCTGCGATATTGCC
Organism: Novosphingobium sp.; assembly: GCA_040004085.1. GTDB lineage: Bacteria > Pseudomonadota > Alphaproteobacteria > Sphingomonadales > Sphingomonadaceae > Novosphingobium. Next base: position 1,057 of record JBDUBN010000400.1, on the reverse strand, counting down.
CGTTCGCTGGCTGCCGAGTGCGACGTCGTGCTGGTGAACAGTCGCCCGTCGGCGATGAAGCGGCTCGGGCTTGATTATGATCAATTGAAGCAGAGCAATCCAGGCCTTATCTACGTCATGATTACCGGCTTCGGCCCCGATGGTCCCTATGCCGATCGGCCGGCCTATGACCAGGTGATCCAGTCTTTGACCGGGGCAATGTCCTTGCAGTCTCCGGAAGGGCCGCCAGCTCCGCTGCGTTCCATGTTCGTTGACAAATTCGCTGGCACAGCGGCCGTGAGCGCGGTCACTACGGCCCTTTACCACCGTGAGCGCAATGGCGGCAAAGGCCAGTTCATCTCGGTGCCGCTGATGAAATCGTTCGCATTCTTCAGTCTGGTCGATAATCTGCACAACCATTGTTTCGTCGAAGGGGATGACCGCACGCCGGTTATCAATATTACCCGTCCTTTCCGGACTTCCGACGGAACCTTCATGGGTTACTTTCAGACCAACGAGCAGTTCGCGCAGATTTGCCGGGTCTTTGGTGTAGAGCACTTGCTTGCGGACGAACGGTTCGCCGATGCCATGATGCGCGTTCAAAATTATGCGGCGTTGTGGCAAGAACTCGAAAAGGGGTCGATCAAGATGACCTCCGATGAACTGGAGGCCATCGCCATTAGCGAGGGCCTGCCAGTCGGCAAGGTCAAGACAGTTGATGAGTTTCTGGAAGACCCGCAGGCCCAGCATCTTGAATGCGTGAAGTCCTACGATACCGAAGAGTATGGCCCGGTCCGGGCTGCCGGGCATCCGGTCGATTTTTCCGACACACCGGCACATGTGGGTGGCGTCGCGCCGCGACCCGGTGAACATACCGAAGAGGTGCTGCGCGAACTCGGTTTCGATTCCGAGCAAATCGAGGGTCTGCTTAAGGCGGGTGCAGCTCGATGAATGAATTCCGGCGCTCGCCGATATTTGAAAGGATGACGCGAAATGGCTGAAATTTTGGCACTTGGAATTAGCCATTATCCCATGCTGATCTGGCCTGACAAGAATATGGCCGGACTGCTGCAGAAGA
>JBDUBN010000399.1:0-2846 GCA_040004085.1 Novosphingobium sp. | reverse complement strand
TCGCGGCAAAGGAAATCCCTTGCGATTCAATACGCTCGAAAACCGCTCTAAACGCAGCTTCGCCGCGAAATTATCTCTGCGGTTTTCTTCTCTGCGTCTCTGCGCGAAACCTTCTAACCCCTCAAGCAAATGTCGAACTGACGTGCCGGACCGACATCTGAGCGTTGGTCACCCCAAGCGATTGCAATGGGGTTGGACGGGTCAGCCCTTAGCCGCAGCCATCAGCAGCGTCATCGCTGTTTCCGACTGCTCCATACCGTTCTGGACGATACGGTCGCCCGAGCGGTCGCTGATCTTGTCCCATGCGGCGGCGAAGCCTTCGAGGGTGCGGTCGGGTTTGGGGAGCAGAACGCCTTGGTTCATGGTTACAAACGCGCTCTGATAAACGCCCGCTCCGGCGCCGACGATGGCGTTTGACGGGGCGTCTTCGGAAACGAGGAACAGCGCGGCGGGGGCGACGTTCTCAGGGGTGAAGGCCTTGAACGCTTCCTCTGGGAAGATGTCTTCAGTCATCCGGGTGCCAGCGGTGGGGGCAAGCGAATTGACCCGAATGTTGTACTTGGCACCTTCAAGGTTCAGCGTCTTGGCCAGTCCAACACAGCCCAGCTTGGCGGCGCTGTAGTTCGATTGGCCAAAGTTGCCGCCAAGGCCGGACGACGACGTGGTCATCAGGATGCGGCCATAATTCTGCTCACGCATGGTTTCCCACACCGCCTTGGAAGCAAATGCACTGCCGAGCAGGTGGACGCGGACGACCAGTTCGAAATCGATCGGGTCCATTTTGATGAAGGTCTTGTCGCGCAGGATGCCCGCGTTGTTGATCAGGATATGCACGCCGCCCCAGGCTTCCTTGGCCTTGGCGACCATTTCGGCCATCTGGTCATATTCCGCGACATTGCCGCCGTTCGACATGGCCTGACCGCCTGCCGCCTTGATCTCTTCGACCACTTGCAGTGCGGCGTCCGAATGCCCGGTGCCATCGCGCGCACCGCCCAGATCATTGACCACGACCTTCGCGCCGCGCTTGGCGAGTTCCAGGGCATAGGCCCGGCCCAAACCGCCGCCAGCGCCGGTGACAATGGCAACTTTGTCAGTGAATGAAATGGTCATCGCGTGTGCCCCTTGACGCCGGTCGGCCTGAAGTCCGCCGAGCAGTGTTGCGGCGCGAATGGCACGTTGGCGGGCGGCATTCAACTGTCATTAGGGGGCAACCGACAATACGTGATGTAACCACCGGTTGAATTATCCGCCCTCGCTGTTAGGGGCCGGAGACAGTGAGGCGACAACGCCAGCTACAGGAAACCAATCGTCGATGCCGCGAGCGCCCGTCACCTTGAAAGTCGCGGGCAAGGCGGTGGTGGCAGCGCTTGCAGTCTTTGCAGCGCCCGCTGCGGCGAGCGCCGCTCCGCCGAGTTTACAGGCTGCCATCGGCAATCCTTCCGACCTTAAGGTCAATGCAACCGTCAGGGTGCGGTACGAGGCGCTGGACGGACAATCGCGCATCGGGCTGAATGCCGAGGACGATTTGGTGGCAATCAAATCGACGCTGCAGATCGAATGGCACCACGGCAATTTGCGCGTCGGCGGGGAACTGGATGATAGCCGCGCTTACCGGGGCAAGTCCGGCAGCAGCGTCAGCGCTAATGACGTCAACGCCTTCGAGCCGATCCAGGCTTACGTCGGCGGCAATTTTCCCGGTGCGCTGGGCAAGGGAACTACGGTGTCGTTTCAGGCCGGGCGGTTCACGATGTTGCTGGGCTCGCGCCGGTTTGTGAGCGCCGACGAATACCGCAACGCCACCAGCGCCATGACCGGGCTGCGGATGGACCTGAAAGCGCGCGACGGTACGGCGGTGACCCTATTCTATGTTCTGCCACAATTGCATCTGCCCGATGATCAGCCCTCGGTACTGCGCAACAGGTTCGCTCTGGACCACCAGGGCTTGGACCTGACGCTGTGGGGAAGTCTGGTCAGCCGTCCATTGTCACTGGCGGGCCTTAGCGCCGAGGCCGGATTCTATCGATTGGACGAGCGCGACACGCCCGGGCGCCTCACCCGCGATCGCCACCTCAGCACGATCAGCGCGCGACTGGCGCGCGAGCCTAAGGCGGGGCGACTGGATTTTGACCTCGAAGGCGCGGTGCAGCGCGGTCGGATTAGTGCCAGCACTGCGCCCGGTGCCGCGCTGCTCGATGTGGACGCGGGTTTCGTCCACGCGGGGATCGGCTATAGCTTTGCTGGACGCGCGAAGGCTCGGCTATCGGCCACCTACGATTACGTCAGCGGCGATGGCGCGGGGGCGAATTACAACCGCTTTGACACGCTCTATGGCTCGCGGCGCACGGAATTCGGACCGGGTGGGATATATTCCACGATTGGCCGGGCGAATATCAGCAGCCCCGGCGTGCGGCTTGAACTGGCACCGGGCAAGCGGTTCGACGCGATGCTGGCCTATCGCGCGATGTGGCTGGCCAGCCGCACTGATGCGTTTTCAACCACCGGCGTGCGCGATGTCAGCGGTACTTCGGGGAGATTTGCGGGCCATCAGTTTGATGTGCGGTTTCGCTACTGGCTGGTCCCCGGATTGCTGCGCGGCGAAATCAATGCCGACTGGATCGCCAAGGGACGCTTCCTGAAAGTCGCTCCCAACGCGCCGCAGACTGGTGATACGCATTACGTTTCAACCGCACTGACAGCCAGCTTCTGATATCAAGGGTCGATATGCGCTGACGCCATAAGCGCGAGCCACTGCTGGCGGGTGTCGGCGTCCATCTCACCGCGATAGAGGGCTTTGAGCATGTAAACGGTCTTTTTGCCCAGAACGATGCGGTAAATTCCGGACATCT
>JBDUBN010000398.1:0-2846 GCA_040004085.1 Novosphingobium sp. | reverse complement strand
ACCACCCAACATGCCAGCGCCATTAGCAGCCCGGCAAAGCGGTTGGCTCGGAACCGCGCCAAGGGGTTGTCGGAATCGGCGGGGTTCAGGGTCATGACTTGCCAGCCAAGGTGCATTGCCATCGGTAGCAGCGCCAGCAGTCCCAGCATATCAGGCCGTAGTTGCCAGAACGCCAGCGCCCAAAGCGCCACCGCCGCGAGGTAAAATCCGGCCACGCCGCCTTGCACATGGCTACCCATAGCCAGCGCGCTGGAGCGGATGCCGACCAGCGCGTCGTCTTCACGGTCTTGCAGGGCGTAGATCGTGTCATAGCCGATAATCCAGCAGATCGACCCGGCATAGAGCGCCGCCAGAACGCCCCAGTGGTCGCCGCGTATGGCCGCCCAGCCGACCGGCGCGGCCCAGCTGAACACCACCCCCAGCCACGCCTGGGGCCACCAGGTGATGCGCTTCATGAACGGGTAGGCGGCGACCGGAAGTAGGCTCGCCAGCGCGACGATCTGGGCCAAGCGCGGCAATTGCAGCAGTACGATCAGGCCTACCAGACATAGCATCAGCAGCCACGCCCAAGCCGCTTTGGTGCTCATTCGCCCGCTCGCCACAGGCCGCACAGCGGTGCGCGCGACTTTGCGATCAAGGTCGGCGTCGACGATGTCGTTATAGACGCAGCCGGCGCCGCGCATGGCGATTGAGCCGACCAGCAGCCATGCGATCAGCCCCCAGCGCCGCTCACCGCCCGCCAAGAGCACGCTCCACGCACCGGGCCAGAACAGCAGCCACCAGCCGATGGGGCGGTCAAACCGGGCGAGTTGCGCAAAGTCGCGCAACGGCTGCGGCAGGCGCGCGACAATCCCGCGATGCTGGCTGTCGGGGACGATTTGCACGGGAGAGTCGTGGGTGGCCATAAGCTCGGCATAGCCCTGCGGCGGGCAATCGGCTAGAGCGCAGGCCATGCCCAAAACCCCCGCCTGGCCCCCGAAAAGCGCCCCGCGCCTGTTTGTCCCCGGCCCGATCATTGCCGGTGATCCGATAACTCTAGGCGGCCCGCAGGCGCATTACCTCGCCCGCGTGATGCGCGTCGGCGCGGGCGATGCGGTGGTGCTGTGCGACAATCAGACCGGCGAGTGGCTGGCCCGGGTGACGGAGGCGGGCAAGCGGGATGTCACACTCACTCCCGAAGCCTGCCTGCGCCAGCGCGAGCAAGTGCCGGATTTCACTCTCTGCGCCGCGCTGCTGAAGAAGCCGAACTTCGATCTGGTGCTTGAAAAGGCCTGTGAACTGGGGGTGCGGCGCATTCAGCCGGTCGTCACACGGCGCTGTGTGGCCGATGGCCTGAACCTTGAGCGCGCACGCCTGATCCTGACCGAAGCGGCGGAACAATGCGCCCGCACGGCGCTTCCCGAACTTGCGGCACCGGTGAAACTGGACGCGATGTTGCGCGATTGGGACGAAACCCGCGCCTTGTTTTTCGCCGACGAGAATGGCGGCGATCCGGCGGCCGCGTCGTTTTCCAGCCATTCCGGTGCCGCCGCTCTGGTCACCGGCCCGGAAGGCGGATTTGATGATACCGAGCGGGCGGCAATCCGCGCCCTGCCCAGTGCTCGGCCAATCTCACTCGGCCCGCGTATTCTGCGCGGCGAAACGGCGGTGATTGCGGGCTGCGCTTTGTGGATGGCGCAGGCTGGCGACTGGAAATAATTGTGGCGGAACAATCCGCCCTGACCTAACTGCGTTGGCATGAGCACACATCTGGATTCAGCTTCCAATAATCCGGTCATCGAGAGCATCGACCAGCTGGTCGCGCCGATGGCCAAGGGAGAAAAGCCGCGCGAGGCGTGGCGCATCGGCACCGAGCATGAAAAGCTGGTCTATGCACTAAACGATCACCACGCCCCCAGCTATGACGAGCCCGGCGGCATCCATGATGTGCTGATGGAAATGCAGCAATTCGGCTGGAGCCCCGTCGAAGAAGGCGGCAAGGTCATAGCCATGACCGGACCGGATGGCGCGATCAGTCTTGAGCCGGCTGGCCAATTGGAACTGTCCGGCGCTCCCTTGGTAAACCTGCACCAGACCTGCTGCGAAACCGGGCGGCATCTGGCCCAGGTCAAGAAAATCGGCGACAAGTTCGGCCTCGGCTATCTTGGCCTTGGCATGTGGCCAGATAAGCGCCGTGACGAACTGCCGGTAATGCCAAAGGGCCGCTATGCGATCATGCTGCGCCACATGCCGCGAGTCGGAAGCATGGGTCTCGATATGATGCTGCGCACTTGCACAATCCAGACCAACCTCGATTATTCGAGCGAGGCGGACATGGCGCAGAAGTTTCGCGTTAGCCTTGCTCTGCAACCACTGGCGACCGCGCTGTTCGCCAATTCGCCGTTCACAGAAGGCAAGCCTAACGGCATGCTGTCATACCGCAGCCACATCTGGTCAGACACTGATCCGGCGCGCACCGGCATGCTGCCGTTCGTGTTCGATCAGAGCTTTGGCTATGAACGCTACGCTGAATACATGCTCGATGTGCCGATGTATTTTGTCTATCGCGACGGTAAATATATTGACGCTGCGGGGCAGAGCTTTCGGGACTTCATGAACGGAACGCTGCCCGCTCTGCCGGGTGAACTGCCGACAGCTTCCGACTGGACCGACCACATGTCCACCGCCTTTCCCGAAGTACGGCTGAAAAGCTTCCTTGAGATGCGCGGCGCAGATGGCGGGCCGTGGGACCAAATTTGCGCACTGCCCGCATTCTGGGTGGGGCTGCTCTACGATCAGACGGCGCTGGATGCGGCGTGGGATCTGGTCAAGGATTGGGACATGGCCGAGCGTGAGGCTTTGCGCAG
>JBDUBN010000397.1:0-2850 GCA_040004085.1 Novosphingobium sp. | reverse complement strand
ATTCACGATCCGCTGAGCGAAGGCGTCCGCTGGCTGGCCGAACGCTCGGGTGGTCGTCCGGTGATTTACGTTCCCGGCAACCATGAGTGGTATGCCTACCGTCAGCGATTCACGGTCCAGGAAGAGACGTTGCGTGCGCAGGAGCTGGCTGCGGAGCTTGGCGTGCATCTGTTGCAAGATGCGGAGGTGATCATTGACGGGGTGCGGTTCCTTGGAAGCACGCTGTGGACTGACTTCGAGATTTTCGGGAATGGGCGCTTGGCGATGCGCAACGCCGGTAAGTGGATGAACGACTTCAGGGTCATTTTTCCGACCGACCTGCGAGAGGCTCTGTCGCCCGAGCAAACGCTCAAGTGGCACATGGAGGCGCGCTTCTGGCTTGAGGGGGCGCTGCGTGAGCCTTTTGACGGCAAAACCGTCGTCGTCACCCATCATCTTCCGCATCCCCGATCAGTTCACCAGCGCTACGCGGATGATCCGGTGACCCCGGCATTCTGCAGCGATTTGTCTGAACTCGTCGAGAATTCCGGCGCGACGCTCTGGGTTCACGGTCATACCCACACGAGCTGCGATTATGTCGCTGGGCAGACGCGCGTCGTTTGCAACCCCAAAGGGTATGGTCCTCAGGCGAGGAGCAGCGTTATTGAGAACGACGATTTCAAGCCTGAATTGGTGATCGAAATCTGATCGTTCAGCCAAACTGTTGAGCGACTAAATCCAGGCCTTCGGACACGGTGGCCAGTGACGCTCCAACTCCGGTTTCACGAGCATGCAGCGGCCAATCGGCGAGTGCGGCGCGAACATCGTCGATGACGGCTGCGACACGCTTGGGTGCAATGCCGTGGCTTTTCCCAAGTTTTTCAACGTGCCCGCGCGTGATAGTTCGGCCTTCTCCTTGGACTGCCATGTAGTGTTCGCCGCCGGGGCCGTTGGAAAACGTCAGGTCGAAAGCCGGTGCGAGCCGCCAGTTCCCGCGATCGTCCATCAGGTAGGCATGCTGGCGGACATGGTCATCGCGGTTTCGCGAAAGCACGTTGAACACCATGCGGCGGAATGCCTGTTCGACGTCGGCCATGCTGCGGGTCATCGCCAGCGTCGCCTTCAGGAAGCCGTCGTAGTCGATGCTCGGCATATGCGGTGACGCCTCAAGCGCGCCGCCCAAGCTGACCATGTGAATCCGTTTGCCCGTTGCCGGTCTATCAAAACGACGGGTGGCAAAATGGCCTGGTCCAGTTGCCGATGGAACGAGCTTTGTCTCGGCCATGTTAATCTGCGCGGCGCGGGCCATTCTGGCGTAGGCTTCTTCCAGCGGTCCGATATCAGCCGGGTCGTTGGTCGCTGCAAACTTGACGATCCATTCCTCGGCAGCCTTGGCGTCGCCGGATACAGCGAGTTCATCGCCGGCACGCAAGGTGCCGTCGCTCGCGATCGCGACATGGACTTTGGGACGCGCGCCGCCGGAGCCGCCACCCAGACGAGCCAGAAGAGCATCGAGTTCAGACTCTTCCCCCAGCAGCACATGACGCGACTCCTCGGCCAGAAGATCGAGATCGATACTGTCTGTAGCCGGTTGCGCGAGTGTTTCAGGTTGGAAAACCAGCGCGCCTCGGCCCCGCATGCCGACCAAAGCAAGCCGGTCGACCGCATCGAGGTCTTCGAACCGGTGACCCAGCCGCTGGAGCCTCTGTTTCAGCAGCAACATACCCCAAGCATCAGGCAGGCAGTCTGACAGGAAGCCATGCAGGCCATCGAACTCCCGGCTGCGAGCAGGGTGGAGTCCGGGCTCCATTGGATAGCGCAGCGGCGAAATTTTCAGACCTTCGGCGATGGTTTCTACCGACCATTCGAGCTGAGCCAATCCGCTGACCATGGCCAGTCTGCCGATCGGGCGGGGCGGGACCTGCTCTTCCGTTAGAAGGCCGACGGCCAATGGAGTGCCTGGAGCGAGCTTCATGCCCTTGCGCCACTGGCACGCTGCCGCTGCGATTCGGCTGCTTTACGTTGCTGCGACAGTAGCTCATCCATGCTGTTCGCCGCCATCTCGGGGAATAGAACTGCAATTCCATCGTCGCACCGAAGGGCGATGGCCGCGCGGATCAGATCTTCGATAGAGGCTTTGCCCTCGACCTCCATCCGCCGCCAGGTTCGATGGGCCACGCCCGCTTTGGCGGCTGCCGCTTGCTGGGTAAGATCGAGGGCCAAGCGGCGCGTTTTAATGCGCTTTCCGAGGCCTATCATCTGATCCTGAAGGGTAAAAAACATGGCCATATATGGCCTATTATATCGTCTATGTCAAGTTTATGGGCCGTATATGGCCGTTTTCTATCCGAAGAAAGGGCCGATTTGAATGATTTCCCGTGAAGAACTCTACAAATTGGTTTGGTCCGAACCGATGACCAAGGTCGCCTTGCGCTTTGATGTGTCAGGCAGCTACCTGGCCAGAATTTGCACGTTGCTCAACGTTCCGCGACCGGAGCGCGGGTATTGGGCGAAGCTGGCTGTCGGCAAGGCACCGTTGCAGTCGCCGCTTCCAGCCCCACGACCAGGCGACCCGCTGTACTGGAGCAAGGAAGGCGAGAAAATTCCCGCTCGAAAAGCCGAGGTGCCAAAACCGTCGACCCCATCTGGCAAAAAACCCAGCATCCCCCGCGACCGGACTCACGGTCTTGTCCGTGGTGCGAAGGTGCATTTCGAGAAGACCAGGCGGATAGACGAGTGGGACTATCTCAAGCCCTACAAAAAGCTTTTGGTCTATGTGGTTACGTCAAACGAAGGGTTGGACAAGGGTCTCGCCTTGGCGAACGATCTGTTCAACGCGCTTGAGTCTATGGGGCACCGGGTTGTCATGGC
>JBDUBN010000396.1:0-2853 GCA_040004085.1 Novosphingobium sp. | reverse complement strand
ACCCAGCGGCGGCGTTCTTCCTCATGGCCATAGCGCAGCAGGAGCGTGCCGGTCTGCCGGTCAGCGATCCAGTGCGCGCCGACGGGGGCTCCGGCCGCCAGCAGTTCTTCGAGTACGATGTAGCGTTCGACGGGAGTGCGCTCGTGTCCGCCGTATTCCTTGGGCCAGGTCATCCCCAACAGGCCAGCCGCGCCCAGAACACGACTGAACGCCGGATCGGCGACGGCCCAGCAATTGGTCAGGTCTGCCGGGTTGGCCGGGTGGACATGTTCGGCCACCAAGGCCCGCACCTGGCGGCGCAGGTCGGCTGCCTCGTCCGGCCAGGACAGGGCCGTTATCGCAAAAGTCTGCACCGCAGTTACCGCCTCATCGTTTCGCGCTTCTAGTGGGCATGACGCTGCGCGCCGCCAACCTTGCTATCACGATCATCACAAAGGCGATATGCAGTCCCTTCGGGCTGTCGGGGCGGGCGGCCCCTGCTAGTCAGCGGGACGTTAGGGGTTTTCCGAAGCTCCAAGGTCCGCAATCTGGATTACAGACCCCCAGTTATTCAGGCCCTAGTTATTCAGGAGTATTGCACGCCATGTCGATCGAAGTGACCCGGGAGGGCGGCGTCGCTACCGTCATCATCAACCGCCCAGAGCGGAAGAATGCCGTGACCATGGCGATGCGAACGCAGTTTCAGGCCGCGTTCCTGGACCTGCAGGACGATGACGAGGTGCGCGCGATCATTCTACGCGGCGCGGGCAGTGATTTCGCCGCCGGTGCCGACGTGGGCGAGATGGGTACCGGCGGGGTGCGCGGCAACATGATCAAGTCGCGCACGCTCCATCGGATGGTGCGTAGCGTGGCCCATACTCACAAGCCGGTGATCGCCGCCGTCGAGGGCGTTTGCATCGGCGTGGCCTTCGCCATGGCGCTGGCGTGTGATTTCATCGTCTGCGCCGACAATGCCCGCTTCCAGTTCGCCTTCCGTCACATTGGTCTGGCTATGGACGGCGCGGCGGGCTGGCTGCTGGAACGTCACGTCGGCATCATGCGCGCCAAGGAAATCGCCTATAGCGGGCGCTTCGTCAGCGGCGAGGAAGCGGCGCGACTGGGCTTTGCGTTGGAATCGCTGCCGCAGGATCAGGTGCAGACCCGCGCCCGCGAACTGGCCGACAGCTTTGCGACTGCGCCGACGCTGGCCTTGGCGCAGATCAAGCGCCAGTTCGACAGCGGGGCGAGCCAGTCGCTGGACGAGGCGCTGGACTTTGAGGCGGCTGTGCAGGCGCTGATGACCTGGACCGACGACTTCAAGGAAGGCACCGCCGCCTTCAAGGAGAAGCGCAAGCCCGATTATCGCGGGGCCTGAAGTCCGGGACGCAGACGGAATGACCGAACAGGTAGGCGCAATCGTCGTTGGCGGCGGAGTTGTCGGACTGGCTGTTGCCCGTGCGCTGGCGTTGGCGGGTTATGCCCCGCTGGTGTTGGAAGGCGAGGCTGATTTCGGATCGTGGACCAGCAGCCGCAACAGCGAGGTGATCCATGCCGGGATCTATTATCCTGAAGGCTCGCTCAAAGCGCGGCTGTGCGTTGCGGGCAGGGGGATGCTCTATGCATTCTGCGCGGCGCGGGGCGTGCCGCACAAGCAGCTGGGCAAGCTGATCTTCGCCCACCAACCGGCGCAACATGGCGAGCTTGAGCGGATCGAGGCTGCTGCCATCGCCGCCGGCGTCACCGACCTGCGCTGGCTTGAGCGGGCCGAGGCTCAGGCGCTGGAGCCAGAGCTAGGCTGTTCAGCGGCGCTGCTATCGCCGTCCACCGGGATCATCGACAGCCATGCCTACATGCAGGCCCTGCTGGGTGAGGCCGAGGCGCATGGCGGGATGCTGGTGACAAACACCAAGGTCGAACGGATCTCGCGAAAAGGCGACCTGTGGCAGGTCCATCTCGCCGGTGAGGCGGAACCGGTGGTGGGCGCGCCGATTATGGTGAACTCGGCCGGGCTGGCGGCCCAGACGCTGGCCGGGGCGACCGAGGGGCTGGAGCCGCAGTTTGTGCCCCCGTTGCATCTGGCGCGCGGGGTCTATTTCACGCACACCGGCAAGGTGCCGTTCTCACACCTGATCTATCCGGTGCCCGAACCGGGCGGGCTGGGGACACACCTGACGCTGGACCTTGCGGGGCAGGCGCGGTTCGGTCCCGATGTCGAATGGATCGACCGGATCGACTATACCGTGGACCCGGCGCGTCATGCCAAGTTCGCCGCCGCCGCCCAGCGAATCTGGCCCGCGCTGGAGCCAGAGCGGTTGCAGCCGGGCTATGCCGGGATCCGTCCGAAACTGTCCGGCCCCGGCGAACCTGCGGCTGATTTCATGATCCAAGGCCCGGACATCCACGGGCAGGCCGGGCTGGTCAATCTGTACGGGATCGAATCCCCCGGCCTGACCGCCAGCATGGCGATCGCAGAACAAGTCGCGGATATGCTGCGGTGAACGAGGCGGCCTACGACTACATCGTGGTGGGCGGCGGCAGCGCGGGCTGCGTGATCGCCGCAAGGTTGAGCGAGGACCCGGCAGTGCGCGTGTTGCTGCTGGAGGCGGGCCCGCGCGATACCAACCCGTGGATCCATATCCCGCTGGGTTACGGCAAGCTGTTCAAGCACAAGCGGCTGAACTGGCTGTATGAGACCATGCCCGAGCCGAATCTGGCGGGGCGGCGGATTGGCCAGCCGCGCGGCAAGGTGCTGGGCGGATCGTCGTCGATCAACGGGCTGATCTATGTGCGCGGCCAGCGCGAGGATTTTGACAGCTGGGCGCGGCTGGGCAATCAGGGCTGGGGCTATGATGACCTGTTGCCCTATTTCATCCG
>JBDUBN010000070.1:0-9581 GCA_040004085.1 Novosphingobium sp. | reverse complement strand
TTTCGCCGCGCCATATCCGTGGCCGTACTTGCGGCGGTGTCGCTAACATCTGTCGCCGCAGATGCTCACGGCATCTGGTTTGCACAACGGGCAAAGCAGTTGGCGCTGATCTATGGGCTCGGCTCGGATGACCTGGACATGGTCAAGCGCCTTCCCCTGGTTGAGAGCATCTCGGCTTATGACAGCGAATACCATCCAATCAAAGCCGCCGCGCGCATCGCGGGACCAATCGTTCTGGTCGACGCCGACACCCCGCCGACGATCGTTGCCGCGGTAATGCCATACGGCGTGTGGTCGAAAGTTGCCGGTGGCGATTGGGAGAAGAAGACGCTGGCAGAATCGCCGAACGCCACAGTTTCGAGCAAGAACATCAAATTAGCTGTCAGCATTCAGGGTAAGCTCACCAAGCCAATCCCTGCGCTGCCCGGACATGTGCTTCAGATTGTGCCTGTTGGAACCATTCCCGCGACCATGGGATCGCGGTTGACCTACAAGGTTTTGTATAAGGGCGCGCCATTGGCTGGTGCCCGCGTGATCAACGACTTCGTCAACGATCCCGATGCGAAGGGCTTGCGGACCAAGGCAGACGGCACGGTCACGCTTACGGTACGCAACCAAGGGCTCAACGTGATCCAGGCGGTCTATGTCGGTCCAAGTGACCAGCCCGCCCTCTATCACGAGATGGAGTACGTCGCGACGCTCGCGTTCACTTTGCCGCACGCACCGGAATGAGGGTTCCGGTCGCCGGATGCTGACGAATCCTTTGATCTCGAGGCAAATAAGACGGCCAAGCGGAAGAGAGCCTGATGCACGTTCTTTACTATGGCGACGAGACGCGGGGACTGGCTTGGCAGGATGAGGTAACTAAAGCGCTACCTCACGTTCAATTCACTTGCTGGCCTGAAGCCAAAGATCTGGCGAAATTCCGTCATATCGTCGCCTGGACCCTGCCCGACGAGGTGGTTGCTGCGCTGCCCAATCTCGAAATTCTGTTCAGCGTCGGAGCGGGCATCGATCAACTTGATGTTTCGCGCCTGCCTCCGGGATTGCGGATTATCCGGATGATCGAGCCGGGCATCATCAATACCATGGCTGACTATGTCGCCATGGGCGTTCTCGCCCTGCACCGGGATTTGCCGTTTCATATCAACGAACAACGCGCGGGGCGCTGGACATGGCGGAATGTTTCGCCTGCGGACGAATGCCGCGTCGGGGTGATGGGGCTCGGAGAACTAGGCCGCGCCTCGCTTGCGAAATTGGCGCTGCACGGATTTCGTCTTTCAGGCTGGAGCCGATCGCAGCACCACGTGGAGGGTGTGGAGTGCTTTGCCGGTGAGGCGGGTCTCGCTCCGTTTCTCGCGCAATGTGACGTTCTGGTCTGCCTGCTGCCGCTGACCACCGAAACCCGCCATATCCTGGGCAGCAAGACCTTCGCCGCAATGCCCAAGGGAGCGCGATTGCTGAACGCTGCACGGGGTGGTCATCTGGTGCAGGAAGACCTGCTGGCGGCACTCGACAGCGGCCAACTGACAGCAGCCATTGTGGATGTTACCGAACCAGAACCCTTGCCCGCCGGTCATCCTTTCTATTCACACCCGGCCATCTTGCTTACGCCGCATGTGGCCGGAATTACGCGGACGGACAGTGCGGTCAAATCGCTGATCGACAATCTCGACCGCTTACTTAAGGGTGAACCATTAGTCGGTGAAGTCGACTTGCGCCGCGGCTATTGATCAAGGGAAATCGCGGCAGGGTGCGATAACCAACTCCGCATCGCCGCATGAAATGCCGAAACATGCCTGACAAAAACACTGCCCCTTGGTGCGAACCTCCCAATCAGGAAGAAGTTTCGTCCCGGCGGTGGCAAAACGCAGTCAATCACAGGATCGATTTTGTTCTAAAGACAGACGGGGTAATCAACATGAGCGTATTCCGGCCCAAGTACATCAGCTTTGACTGCTATGGCACTCTCATCCGCTTTCGCATGGCTGAGATGGCAAGCGAGTTCTTCGCCGACCGCCTCCCGCCTGAAGCAATGGACGAGATGAGCCGGAAATTTTCGGCCTATCGGTTTGACGAAACGCTTGATGCGTGGAAGCCCTACCGCGAGCTGTTGCGCAACGCAGTTCGCCGCACGTCGAAGGCAATGGGTGTCGAGTACCGCGAGGCGGATGGCGATGCCATTTACGAAGCCGTGCCGACCTGGGGACCGCATGACGACGTGCCGGGCGGCTTGGCCCCGATTGCCGACAAGATTCCGCTGGTGATCCTGTCAAACGCGATGAACGAGCAGATCGACCGGAACGTTGCCATGCTGGGCGCGCCGTTCCACCGGGTATACACCGCCGAAAGCGCACAGGCTTACAAGCCGCGCCTGCAGGCGTTCGAATATATGTTCGACCAGCTCGGTTGCGGCCCGGAAGTGATGATGCACGTATCGTCGAGCTTCCGCTACGATCAAAACTCCGCCACCGATCTCGGCTTCGGTTGCCGTGTATTCGTCGGACGCGGACACGAGCCGTCGAACGCCAACTACCGCGACATCGAAATCCCTCATATCGGGTGCCTGCCTGCGGTGGTCGGATTGTGAATTCCTTGCATTGCCTCCAATCGTCAGGTTTGACCGGCAGTGTACTGATTGCAGGATATTCTTCTTATATCGCCTGAAAACCGGCATCTCATGCCAATCCTCGCCTGTTAGCGTCCCGCATTGTTCAGTCACATGCACACTGGTGGATTGAAAATTAACATGATCGACAAAACTACGCAGGCGGCCGAAGTCATGCCAGAAGTCATCAATGCGCCAATCGTCATTCGGCCCATGACTCCGCGCGATCTCCCGGATGCCACAGAACTGTCGGTTGAGCAGCAGTGGCCGCATCGGAACGAGGACTGGGAGTTGTTCCTCAAGCTTGGTGAAGGACTGGTAGCAGAGCGTGACGGCAAGCTGATCGGTACGACAATGGCGTGGCGTTTTGGCGAGGATATGGCGACCATTGGCATGGTCATTGTGTGTCCATCGGCCCAAGGTCAGGGGATTGGCCGCAAGCTGATGGAAGCGATGATTGGCCGTCTCGGAAAGCGCACCATTGTCCTTAACGCGACCGAAGAAGGCCTGTCACTGTACCAGAAACTTGGTTTCGTTGAGACTGGCCGCATCTACCAGCATCAGGGACCGGTCGCCGACGTGCCGATAGCCGAACTTTCGCCCGGCGACCGAATTCGCCCCAAAGGCAGATCCGACAACAATCTTGGCGCATTTTACGGCGCGGCGAGTGGTATGGATCGACAAGCTCTGTTCAACACGCTTGCTGCGGACAGCCGCACGGTCGTCTATACGCACGATAATGTGCCTACCGGTTTCGCGATGCTCCGCAGATTCGGGCGCGGCTGGTCGATTGCCCCCGGTGTTGCAGCCAACACGGCGAGCGCGAAGGCGCTCATACTGCACTGGCTCGCAGTCAAGAAGGGAAGCTTTTGCCGGATCGATGTCACTGCAGAGAGCGACCTTGGCAGTTGGCTTGAAGAGGTGGGCTTGCCCTGCGTAGGCTCAGTTCGCACGATGGCGCGGGGTCCTGCCCCGGTTCGAACCTCCGAGTGCAAGGTTTTTGCGCTGGCTGCACAGGCGTTGGGATGATGCTCAAACTCAAGGATTTCAGTTTACTGCGCCAGGCCGCCCTGATCGGTGGCGATTGGGTGCCTGCCACTGGCCGCGCCAGCGTCGGCGTTGAAGATCCCTCCAGCGGTGCGCTGATCGGGGAAGTGCCGGATTGCACTGCAGCGGAAACCGAAGCCGCCATCGCTGCCGCCAATGCGGCCTGGCCTGAATGGAAGGGCATGACGGCACATGCACGCGCGGTCGTGCTGGAGCGCTGGCACGCACTCGTTCTCGACAATCTTGACGATTTGGCGATGATCCTGACCGCAGAACAAGGCAAACCCTTTGCCGAGGCGCAAGGCGAAATTCGCTATGCCGCCACGTTTATCAAATGGTTCGCCGAGGAAGGTCGACGGGTAGCCGGTCACAATGTGGCATCACCCGAAGCCAACCGCCGGATCATGCTTATCAGTGAACCTATCGGCGTGAGCGCGGCGATCACGCCATGGAACTTCCCTGCGCAGACTGTCACCCGCAAATGCGCGGCAGCGCTTGCCGCCGGCTGCACTGTCCTGCTCAAACCGTCGGAACTCACGCCATTCACAGCCCTTGCGCTGGGTGAACTCGCGATACGCGCCGGCCTTCCGACAGGCGTGCTGAATATCGTCACCGGCATGCCCCAGGTAATCGGCGCGACAATCACTGCCAGCCCGGTGGTCCGCAAGCTGTCGTTCACGGGCTCGACCCGCGTCGGCTCACTGCTCTACCGGCAATGCGCGGACACGATAAAGAAGCTCAGCCTGGAACTGGGCGGCAACGCCCCGCTTATCGTATTCGACGATGCAGATCTTGATCTTGCTGTCAGTGCCACAATGGTAACCAAGTTCCGCAATGGCGGACAGACCTGTGTCTGCGCAAACCGCATCCTCGTTCAGGATTCGGTTTATGATGAATTCGCCGCCCGTCTCAGTCGTGCGGTTTCGCAGCTGCACGTTGCGCCGGGAATGGAGCCGGGTGCCACGATCGGCCCGATGATCAACATCCCCACGGTCGAGAAGATCCGCGCCCACGTCGATGATGCCTTGGCAAAGGGCGGCAGTATTCTGGCCAGCGGTAGTGGTCGCGAGGGCGGAAACTTCGTCCGGCCGCTGGTAATTGGCGGAGCGACGCGGGACATGATTTGCGCCGAGGAAGAGACGTTCGGTCCGGTGGCGCCGCTTTACCGGTTTGGCAGTGAGGCCGAGGCTCTCGAAATAGCCAATTCCACGCCTTACGGCCTTGCCAGCTATTTCTACACTCGCGACCTCTCGCGCGCATTCCGCGTTGCCGAGCGTCTTGAGGCTGGCATGGTAGGCCTGAACACAGGTTCGCTGGCGCTTGAGATGGCACCGTTTGGCGGCGTCAAGCAATCCGGACTCGGCCGCGAGGGCGGGCAGGCTGGCATTGAGGAATATCTGGAAACCAAGGCCTTCCATATCGGCGGGCTTGAACTTTGAAGGGCCGCCCGTGAGCACCAAGCGAAAATACGCAATCTCAGTCATTGCGGGCGACGGCATCGGCAAGGAAGTGATGCCGGAAGGTATCCGCGCGCTCGAAGCGGCAGCCTCGCGGTTTGGATTCGAGATCGACCAACAATGGCACGATTTTGCCAATTGCGACTATTATGCCGCCCACGGCCAAATGATGCCCGATGACTGGAAGGCGCAAATCGGTCGGCCGGACGCGATTTTCTTTGGTGCGGTGGGGTGGCCCGCAACCGTCCCCGATCACATTTCTCTCTGGCAGTCGATCCTTCAGTTCCGCCGCGAATACGACCAGTACGTAAACCTTCGGCCGGTGCGGCTGATGCCCGGCATCCCCTGCCCGCTCGCCAATCGCGAGCCTGGCGACATTGACTTCTGGGTCGTGCGTGAAAATACCGAGGGCGAATACAGCTCGATCGGTGGACACATGTTTCCCGGAACCGACCGCGAGGTGGTGATCCAGGAAACAGTGATGACCCGATATGGCGTCGACCGCGTGTTGCGCTTCGCTTTTGAACTGGCGAAAACGCGCGAGCGTCGGCATCTTACGTCAGCCACGAAGTCCAACGGAATCGCCATCACGATGCCGTTCTGGGATTCGCGCGTCGAGGCAATCGCCGCCGACTACCCCACGGTCAGTCACGACAAGTACCATATCGATATTCTGACCGCGCAGTTCGTCATGAACCCTGACCGGTTTGATGTCGTCGTAGCATCGAACCTGTTCGGCGATATCCTGTCCGATCTGGGACCGGCGTGCACCGGCACTATCGGCGTGGCGCCGTCAGCCAACATCAATCCGGACGGGATCCATCCCTCCTTGTTCGAACCCGTTCATGGGTCCGCGCCCGACATTGCCGGTCGGGGGATTGCCAACCCGATCGGGCAGATCTGGTCTGCGGTGATGATGTTGGAGCATCTTGGCGAGATGGAAGCTGCCGCCGCCGTCATGCGCGCCATCGAAGATGTACTCACCTCGCCCGCCGGTCGCACTGCCGATCTGAAGGGAACGGCCGATACAACAAGCTGCGGAAAGGCAATTGCCGCCGCCATTGGCTAACGACGCACGGCATATTGTGCCGCACTGGGGCGCAAAAAGCGGTGGATGTCCGAAACCAACAGACATTTCAGTGCGACTTTGTTTATGATCGGGCCTAACCTGAAGTCATGGAAAGCACGCTGAAACAGCAGTCGGTCAGGTCCAATCGATCCTTGGTTGATATGGACCGAAGCCATCTCATTCACCCCGTCAGCTCCTTTCGGGGGCACGAGAAGCACGGCGCGCGCATCCTGACCGAAGGTCAGGGAATGTGGCTGACCGACAGCGATGGCCGCCGCGTACTGGATGCCTTTGCGGGATTATGGTGCGTAAATGTTGGCTATGGTCAGGAAAGCATCGTTGAAGTGGCAGCCGAACAGATGCGGCGCCTGCCCTACGCGACAGGGTACTTTCACTTCTCAAACGAGCCAGCGATCCGGCTGGCAGCAGAACTTGCGGCGCTGGCTCCCGCAGGTCTTGATCATGTCTATTTCACGCTGGGCGGCTCTGATGCGGTAGACAGCGCCATTCGCTATATCGTGCATTATTTCAATGCGATCGGGAAGCCGCAGAAGAAGCAGTTCATCGCCTTGGAATGGGGCTACCACGGATCAAGCTCCAACGGCGCCGGGCTGACGGCGCTGGCAAATTTCCACCGCGGATTTGATCTGCCGCGCCCTTGGCAGCACCATATTGCCTCGCACTATCCTTACCGGCATCCACATTGCGGCGATGACGCGGCGGTGATCGCATCATCAGTCGCGGCGCTCGAGGCGAAGGTTGAGGAACTGGGCGCGGATAACGTTGCTGCTTTCTGCTGCGAGCCAATCCAGGGATCGGGCGGTGTCATTGTCCCACCCACAGGCTGGCTCAAGGCAATGAGAGAAGCCTGCACCCGACTTGGCATCCTGATGCTTGTGGATGAGGTCATTACCGGCTTTGGCCGGACCGGCCCGATGTTTGCGTGCGAAGACGAAGGTGTATCACCCGATTTAATGACCCTCGCAAAAGGGCTGACCAGTGGTTACGCCCCCATGGGGGCCGTGCTCATGGCCGATCATATCTACCAGTCAATTGCCGACAGTGCGCCCGAAGCGCTGCCCGTCGGCCACGGCTTTACCTATTCGGGCCACCCAGTCAGCGCTGCCGTGGGGCTGGAGGTTCTGCGGCTTTACCAGGAAGGCGGCCTGATCGCGAACGGTCGCGCAGTTGGCAACCGGTTTGCCCAGCATCTGGATCGCATTCGCGAACATCCACTGGTTGGCGATACGCGAGGCAGAGGACTGCTTGGTGCGATCGAACTGGTGACGGACAAATCGACCAAGGCGGGGTTTGCGGCTGACCTCGATATTGCGGGTCGGCTATCGCTATTCACCTGGGAGAATGGGGTGATCGTTCGGTGCTTCCCCAATAGCGTCCTCGGCTTCGCACCTGCTCTTTGCTGTTCAGATGAAGAAATGGACCTTATATTCGACAAGGTCAAAAGATCGCTCGATCAGTTGCTGGAGCAACCGGACGTACGAGCCGCACTTATTTGACGATTTAGGGGAGAACTGGATCATGCAATTGGGCCCAAAGCTTGACCGAATCGACCTTAAGATCCTGACAAAACTGCAGCAGTCGGGGCGCATCACCAATGTCGAACTGGCTGATGCGGTCGGCCTGTCGCCAAGTCCGTGCCTCACAAGGGTAAAGCGGCTGGAAAAGGCGGGCTATATTACCGGCTACGGCGCCCAGATAAACTTGCGCAAACTGGGTGAATTTCTGACAATTTTCACCGAAGTGACGTTGAGCGAACATCGTCAGGGCGACTTTTCACGTTTTGAGACCCGTATTTCCAAACTTGACGAAATTGTGGAGTGCCACCTTGTCAGTGGGGGATATGACTACCTGCTGAAATTTGTCGCCAGGGGTGTCGCTCATTACCAATCCATTATCGAAGGCATGCTTGAGAGCGATTACGGGATTGAGAAATATTTCAGTTACGTGGTCATCAAATCACCGTTCATCAAGCACCATTATCCGATTCAAGACCTGTTCGGAAACCACAACTGATGACCGATCTGGCCCCTGACATCGCCGATCTGATCTCGCCGCTGGTCGCATTACGGCGCGATATTCATGCCCACCCGGAACTGGGATACAAGGAACATCGCACAGCCGCGCGAATTGCCGCCGAACTGCGCGCCGTGGGGCTTGAGGTGCACGAAGGCATTGGCGGCACCGGAGTTGTCGCGGTCTTGCGTGCCGGAGACGGGCCAAGAACCTTGGGGCTCCGCGCCGACATGGATGCGCTGCCGATCGACGAGCAGACGGGCCTGCCCTGGGCCAGCACCCATCCTGGTTGCTTCCACGGCTGCGGCCATGACGGCCACGTGGCAATGCTGCTTGGGGCGGCGCAGCATCTGGCACGCGATCCCGGTTTTTCCGGAACGCTGCACCTGATCTTTCAACCAGCCGAGGAAGGACTGGGAGGTGCGCGGCGGATGATCGAGGACGGCCTGTTCGATCGTTTCCCCTGCGACCGGGTCTATGCACTGCACAACTGGCCGGGTCTTCCCGCAGGAACCATAGCCACCCGCGTCGGCGCGATCATGGGCGCAGCCGACAAATTCGTCATCCGGCTTGAGGGCAAAGGCGGCCACGCAGCGCTGCCACAGGACACGCCCGATAGCCTGCTTGCTGCGGCAACCCTGGTGCAGCAGCTCAACACGATTGTCGCACGCAATGTTGCCGCTTCGGATTCAGCGGTCCTTTCAGTCACCCAAATCCATGGCGGCCATTCGCATAACGTCATTCCTGCCGAAGTGCGGATCGAGGGTACCGTGCGCAGCTTCGACCCTGCGGTGCAGGACCGGATCGAGGCTCGCATGCGGCAGATCCTACGCGGTGTGGAAGTGGGGTTCGAGGTAAAGGCAACGCTCGACTACAATCGCTATTATCCAGCCACGATCAACGACGCGGCTGCCGCTGAAGACGCCTTGGTCGTGGCGGCAACGGTTGGGACCGCCGAGCGTGCGCCCGAACCGGCCGCCACCTCGGAAGATTTCTCATTCATGCTGCAAAAGAGGCCGGGTGCCTATATCTGGCTTGGTCAGGCCGACGGGCAATGTACTGCCCCCCTGCACAATCCGGGCTATGATTTTAATGATAAGGTGCTGGAAACAGGTATTCGCCTGCATATTGCACTCGCGCGGCACTGGTTGCGTTAAACCGCAAGCAGAGCGCGCACCCATATTTCGATAGCGGCACGACATGCCGCGTCGTTAGTGAAAAACCGCACCTGCCCTCACCTTCTGCATGCAACTCAGACACATGTAGTGCACCAGTGGTGGCCATATGCAGGCCGGAAGCGGGGCTGACGCCCAGTAGTCAGGAGCGATGACGAGATGAGCACCGCCGGTATGATATTCACCCCCGC
>JBDUBN010000395.1:0-2869 GCA_040004085.1 Novosphingobium sp. | reverse complement strand
GACACGTTCTACATCATCGGCACCGCCGCCGGGCCGCATCCGTACCCCGAACTGGTCCGCGATTTCCAAAGCGTGATCGGGCGTGAGGCGCGGGCGCAATTGCTATCGCGCACTGGCCGCCTGCCCGATCTGCTGGTCGCGGCGATCGGCGGCGGCAGCAACGCCATCGGGCTGTTCCACCCGTTCCTCGATGATCCGAGCGTGAAGATGCTGGGCGTCGAGGCGGCAGGTTACGGTCTGGACAAGGATCACGCCGCCAGCTTGGCCGGTGGCCGTCCAGGCATTTTGCACGGCAACAAGACTTATCTGTTGCAGGACGAGGATGGTCAGATTCTTGAGGGCCACTCGATCTCGGCAGGCCTCGATTACCCCGGCATCGGGCCGGAACATTCGTGGCTGAAAGAATCGGGCCGGGTGGATTACACCTCCGTCACCGATATCGAGGCGCTTGAGGGCTTCCAGTTGCTCTGCCGGACCGAGGGCATCATTCCAGCGCTGGAGCCAGCCCATGCTATCGCCGCAGTGGCCAAAGTTGCGCCGAGCATGCCCAAGGACGCGATCATCATCGCCAACCTGTGCGGCCGCGGCGACAAGGACATCTTCACTGTGGCCGACAAGCTGGGGGTCGAACTGTGACTCACACAGACCCCAATCGGCTTTCCAGCGCCTTCGCCAAGGGCCACCCCGCCCTCGTCTGCTTCATTACCGCCGGTGATGGCGATACCGCCGCCAATCTCGACGCGCTGGTTGCGGGCGGCGCTGACGTCATTGAATTGGGCATGCCGTTCACCGATCCGATGGCCGACGGTCCGGCGATTCAGGCGGCGAATTTGCGCTCGCTCGGCGCTGGCACGCGCACGGCGGACATCTTCCGTATGGCGACCGACTTCCGTGCTCGGCACCCGGACGTGCCGCTGGTGCTGATGGGCTATGCCAACCCGATGACCACGCGCGGCGGCGAATGGTTCGCTGCGGAGTGCCAGCAGGCCGGTGTGGACGGAGTGATCTGCGTCGATATTCCGCCCGAGGAGGACCATGAACTCGGCCCATCCTTGCGCGCGGTCGGGGTTTCGCTGATCCGCCTGGCCACGCCGACCAGTGATTCGGCACGGCTTCCGGCGATTCTCGCTGGCTCATCGGGGTTTCTTTATTACGTCTCGGTTGCCGGGATTACCGGCAAGCAGCAGGCGGCGCTGGGGTCGATTGAGCAGGCGGTCGCGCGGTTCAAGGCGGCGACTGACATCCCGGTCGCGGTAGGCTTTGGCGTCCGCACGCCCGAACAGGCCGCCGCGATTGCCAAGCATGCTGACGGCGTTGTCGTCGGCTCGGCTCTGGTCGATCTGGTGGCGCAGCACGGGGCCAAGGCTGCCGGGCCAATCCAGCAATTGACCAAGGCGCTTGCCGATGCGGTGCATAATGCGCGTTGAAAAACACACTTCCGCCCTCCCTTCGTCATTGCGAGTGCAGCGAAGCAATCCAGCGCCGCGAGCACCCGCTCTGGGTTGCCGCGGGGCTTCGCCCCTCGCAATGTCGATTGGGGTAAGCTAAGGCGCTACCCATGAGCTGGCTAACCCGCGTTCGCAATTCGCTGTCAGGCATCACCAAGCGTGACACGCCCGACAACCTCTGGATCAAATGCCCTTCGTGCAGCGAAATGCTGTTCACGAAGGAGTATGAGGACAACCTCAACGTCTGCCCGCGCTGTGAACATCACGGTCGCATCGGCGCGGATGCGCGCATGGCGCAGCTGCTTGACGCCGGGTTTACCGTGCTGCCTTCACCCAAAGTAGCAGAAGACCCGCTCAAGTTCCGGGATTCAAAGAAATATCCTGATCGGCTGAAAGCCGCCCGCCTCGCCAATCCGCACCCCGATGCATTGACCAACGCTGCTGGCAAAATCGCTGGGCATAAGGTTGTGCTGGGCGTGCAGGACTTCGCTTTCATGGGCGGATCGATGGGCATGGCCGTGGGCGAGGCTTTCGTCACTGGCGCAGAACGGGCCGTGAAGGACAAGTGTCCGTATGTCATCTGCACCGCTGCTGGCGGCGCGCGGATGCAGGAGGGTATTCTCAGCCTGATGCAAATGCCCAAGACCACGGTTGCGGTGCAGCGGCTGAAACGCGCGGGTTTGCCTTACGTCGTGGTGCTGACTGACCCCACCACTGGCGGCGTCACCGCCAGCTATGCGATGCTGGGCGACGTGCAGATTGCCGAGCCGGGCTGCCTGATCGGCTTTGCCGGACAGCGCGTGATTCAGGACACCATTCGGGAAAAGCTGCCGCCGGGCTTCCAGCGCGCCGAGTATTTGTACGCGCACGGGATGATCGACATGGTGGTGGCGCGGAAGGATTTGCGCGATACGCTGGCCAGCGTGCTGGATTATTTGCACCCCGCCAAGGCGGCGTAATGGCCCCTCCGTCAGCCGCTTCGCGCCTGCCACCTCCCCATTTGCACTTCGTGAAAATGGGGAGGATCCATGCCGCCAAGTTCCTCCCTATTTTTCCGCAGGACAAATGGGGAGGTGGCAGTTCCGCAGGAACTGACGGAGGGGTACTTCCTTGAAAGACTTCGCCACATCCGATTCCCCAGCCGTGCAGGCGCAGCTAGACCGTCTGGCCGTGCTCACCCTGCCGCAAGGCCGGTTCGGGCTGGAGACGATCCGCGAACTGCTGGTCCGACTCGGCGAGCCGCAAAAGCACCTGCCGCCTGTGTTCCATGTTGCCGGTACCAACGGCAAAGGCTCCACTTGCGCCTACTTGCGCGCGATGCTGGAGGCACAAGGCCTGCGCGTCCACACCGCCACCAAGCCCCACCTTGTCCGCTATAACGAACGCATCCGCATTGCCGGTGAACTGGTCAGCGATGCCGA
>JBDUBN010000069.1:0-9692 GCA_040004085.1 Novosphingobium sp. | reverse complement strand
CATGCGGAAGTCGTACTCTGCGAGCAACAACAAGCGGTTAACATTCAAGCGTTTTCGCCCGATTTGCGGTGAAGCGAAGGAACTGGAACAATCCCGCTGCTTCGGTGGTTAAGAAGCCCTCCGGGAAAAAAGATTGTGCCGCTCGCAACACGCGGCGATGATAACTCAGGACGTCTGCACAGGAGCATCGGCATGACTGATCGTGGAAGTTTCATCTGGTATGAACTCATGACGCCAGACGCGAGTGGTGCTGCGGAGTTCTATGGCGCGGTCGTCGGTTGGAAGGTGATCGGCAGCGGAATTCCTGACGAGAACGGCATCGACTACCGGCAAATCGTCCGGGCGGACGGCCGGGCGAATGGCGGGGTGTTGGCGCTCTCACCTGAGATGATCGCGGGTGGCGCGCGTCCGGGCTGGATAGGCTACCTGTATGTGCCGGATATCGACACGTGGATTACGGGCATCTGCGCGGACGGCGGCAAGCTTCTCATGCCGAAAGCGACGATCGATGTCGGCAGCTTCGCGCTGGTCACCGATCCGCAGGGCGTGCCGTTTTACATCATGACGCCGATCCCCCCGGCTGGCCATGAAGGCGAGAAAAGCGACGCTTATGATCGCTTTGGGAATGGGCACATTTCGTGGAACGAATTGTACACAACTGATCTGGATGGCGCAAAAGCGTTCTATGCCAAATACTTTGCGTTTGAATTCAACACTTCGATGCCGATGGGTGACATAGGCGACTATTGCTTCATTGATCATCAGGGCGAAGCAGTCGGCGCCGTGATGCAAAAGCCGCCGCATGTGCCGCACGCCGGCTGGAACTATTACATTCGCGTGCCCGATCTCGGCCAGTCCATCGCGGCAATCAACGCGCACGGCGGCACGGTGCTGCATGGCCCGATGCCGGTGCCGGGCGACGACTGGATCGTCAATGGCATCGATCCGCAAGGGGCCAGTTTCGCTCTCGTCAGTGCCAAGGAGGGCTGACGCGATGGCGGATTATACGTTCTTTACCAGCCCGATGTCGCGCGGCCAGATCGTCCGCTGGGCACTTCACGAAGTCGATGCGGATTATGAGCAAGTGCTGGTGTCTTGGGACAACAAGCCGTCCGCCCTGCTGGCTGCCAATCCAATGGGCAAAGTGCCTACTATCATCCACAACACAGCCAATGGCGACCGGGTGGTGACTGAAGCGCCAGCGATCTGCGCCTATCTGGCAGAAATGCACCCCAACGCAGGCCTGCTGCCAACCGACGAGGAGAAGGCGGACTATTTCCGCTGGATGTTCTTTGCCGCTGGACCGATCGAACAGGCTATCACGTCCAAAAGCTTCGGCTTTGAACCAACGCCGCAGCAAGAGGGTATGGCCGGATTTGGCTCACTTGACCGCACAGTGGCGGCAATAACCAGCCATCTGGCCGATCGCAATTTCGTCTGCGGTAGCCGGTTCACCATGGCTGACGTCTATGTCGGCGCATCGGTTGGCTGGGGTCTGGCATTTGGCGCACTGCCAGCAAACGATGCCCTCACGGCGTATTCCGCGCGCTGCGAAGCGCGCCCGGCTCGACAGGCCGCCAAGGCCATCGACGATGCCCTCATTGCGGAGTCCCGAAAATGACAGAGACAACGGACGGCGTATCCATCTGCCTGTGGTACGAAGGCGGCGCGGAAGAGGCGGCCAATTTCTATGCCGCCACCTTCCCCAACAGCGCAGTGAAATCCGTGATGCGCGCTCCGGGCGACTATCCAGACGGGAAGCAGGGCAACGTGCTGACCGTGGAGTTCACCGTGCTCGGCCTGCCCTGCGTCGGCCTTAACGGAGGGCCGCATTTCAAACATAGCGAGGCGTTCTCGTTCATGGTTGCCACCGATGATCAGGCCGAAACCGACCGTTATTGGGATGCCATCACGTCCGACGGCGGCGCGGAAAGCCAGTGCGGCTGGTGCAAGGACAAGTGGGGCATCTCATGGCAAATCACCCCTCGCGTCCTGACCGATACGATGGCCGGGCCTGACCGCGACGCCGCCCAGCGTGTGTTCAAGGCGATGATGGGGATGAAGAAGATCGACGTAGCCCAGATCGAAGCGGCGCGGCGGGGTTAACGGCGCGATGACCGGACTACGCCTCTACGGTCACCCCTTCTCGTCCTATACCTGGAAGGCGCTGATCCCGCTTTATGCCAACGATACTCCGTTCACCTTCTGCATGGTTGATCCCGACCATCCGGAGAATGGGGAATTCGTACGAAAGGCATCGCCGCAGGGCAAATTCCCGCTGCTGGCCGATGGCGACAAGCTGGTATTCGAGGCGACCTCGATCATCGAGCATCTGCAAAACCAATATCCGGGGCGGGAAACGCTGATCCCCGCCGATGCCGATGCGGCGGCGCATGTGCGGATGCTGGACCGGGTGTTCGACAATTACGTGATGAACCTGATGCAGCCGGTGGTTGATGAGCACATTCGTAATCCCCAAGCGCCGGACCAGATCCGCATTGCCGAGGTCTACGAGCGGCTGCCCCGCAGCTATGCCTGGCTGGAGCGTTGGCTGGCGACTTATCCGGTGACCGGCCGCGTCACCCTGATCGAATGCGCCGCCGCGCCATCACTCTTTTACGCGGACTGGGTGTTGCAGATCGGCGACGAATTTCCGGCGCTTGCCGCTTGGCGTCAGCACCTGTTGAACCTGCCCGCCGTTGCGCGCTGCGTTGACGAGGCCCGGCCTTATCGCGCATACTTCCCGCCTGGGGCACCTGACCGCGATTAAGGAGAGTCGCCGTGGCCGCACAGCTTAATCACACCATCGTCTGGTGCCGTGACAAGCAGCGCTCCGCAACTTTTCTGTGCGACGTGCTGGGCGCGCCTGCCGCCAAGCCATTCGTCCATTTCCTCGTCGTGGAACTGGGCAACAACGTCTCGCTCGACTTCATGGATCACCCCGAACCCATTGTGCGTCAGCACTATGCATTTCTGGTCAATGATGCGGAATTCGATGCCGGGTTTACCTTGATCAAGCAGCGCGGGCTGACCTACTGGGCGGACCCGGCTTGCAAAAAGCCAGGCGAAATCAATTACCACTGGCAAGGACGAGGCGTCTATTTTGAGGATCCGGACGGCCACCTGCTGGAACTCATCACCAAACCCTATGGCGACCCGGAGCATTTATGACGGACAACACGAACGAACTTTCCATCAGCCGATTCATCGCCGCGCCGCCGGAAAAAGTCTGGCACGTGATGACCGAACGCCAGACCGAATGGTGGTGTCCCAAGCCGTGGCGCGCAGAATTCGTCGCGCAAGACAAGCGTCCCGGCGGCAGGGCTGACATGATGTTCTACGGCCCGGATGGTGAAGAGCAGCCGCAGTTCGGCATTTACCTCGCGTGGGACGAAGGCCGCCGTTTTTCCACCACCGATGCCGTGACCGCCGACTTGCAGCCACACGGCCCGTTCATGATCGGCATCTGGGAAGTCGCACCTGAAGGCACCGGCACCCGCTACACCGCCACCGCCCGCCACTGGTCTGCGGAAACCTGTGAGCAGCACAAGACCATGGGTTTCGAAGAAGGCTGGGGCGCGTGTACGGATCAACTTCAGGCGCTGTGCGAGGCGAAGTGATCAGCTAAAAATCGCCGCCCGCCTCAGCAACTGGTACGCATCAACCACTGCCTGCAGCCGCGTTTCGTAACTGCGGTCACCGCCGTTCCGGTCCGGGTGATATTTGCGAACCAGTTCCGAATAACGCGCCCGGAGTTCATGTCGGTCGGCATCGAGGCCCAGCCCTAGCGCGTCGAAGGCCTTGCGCTCGTCCGGCGTTACAAACCGGCCATCGGCGCGAGCGGCGGGTTTGCGCGCCTTGGCCCGGGCGCTGATCGCATCGAGGGGATCGGCGAAGTCACCCCAGCGCGGCGCGTTATCGATTCCGGCGGTCGGCGAAAATGCGCGCGTGTGGGTTTCCCAGCCATGAATCGGCGATTGCGCGCGCCAGATTTCCTCTGAGGTCATGCCTTCGAACCAGTCATACCCGGCGTTGAATTCGCGCACATGATCAAGGCAGAACCAGCGGTAATCGCCCGGCCCATCGAATCCGGACGAGCGGGGCCCCGGTGCGCGGAACTCTCCGACATCTTCGCAACCCGGTCGGTCGCAGCCGCGTTGTGCGCCGTTGACTCGGCCATGGAAGCGATCGTGTTTCACAGGTGCCACATGGCAATTCATGCGCTAGAAGTGAAGACATGACAGGACAAATTGCTCTCGAAATCACCGCGCTCCTCACCGCCGCGTTCACTCCCACCCATCTGGAGGTAATCAACGACAGCGCCAATCACCTTGGCCATTCAGGCCACGACGGCAGCGGCGAATCGCATTTCACCATCGAGATCGAAAGCGCTGCTTTCGCGGGCGTATCGCGCCTGCTGCGCCAGCGCATGGTCAATGCCGCGCTGGGGGATATTCCCGGGCAGCGGGTCCATGCTCTGGCGATCAAGGCCAAGGCGCCCGGAGAGTAAAATGAAGCGGATAGCCCTGCCGACGGGTATCGAACTGGACTATGTAGACGAGGGGCCGCGCGATGCGCCGGTGCTGATGTTCCTGCATGGCTTCCCCGAAAGCCACCGCACGTGGCGACACCAGATCGCCCATTTCTCGGGCACCTATCGCTGCATCGCGCCCGACCAGCGCGGCTATCGCGGTTCGTCGAAGCCGCAGGACGTCGGCTCGTACACGCCCGACAAGCTGATCGGTGATGTGTTTGCCCTCGCGGCCTCGCTTGGCATAGAGACATTTACCGTCGTCGGCCACGATTGGGGCGGCGTGATCGCGTGGGGCATCGCTTTGCTGGGACAAGCCAATGGCAAAGTCAGCCGCGCGGTGATCGCCAATGCCCCGCATCCGGCGTTGTTCCAAAAACTGCTGTACCTCGATTCCGCGCAGCGGGCGGCCAGTCAGTATATGCGCGTGATCCGCGATCCTGCCAGCGACGCGCTGGTTCGGGATCATGGTTTGGGCGCGGTGTTGATCAAGGCGTTTGGCGGGCCAGACCTTGGCACTGTGCCAGAATCCGCGCGAGACAGCGTGTTAGCAGTGGCCGCCGATCCCGGCGTGCGCGACGAACAATTGGCCGATTGGCAGGACCGCGACGCCGCCTTCGCCATGCTCGGCTGGTATCGCGCCAGCCCGGTCGTGGTCCCGCCAATGGACGCTCCGTTCGCCTTGCCGGATAACTGGCAAACTCCGGTCCTGCCGCCGCTGTCGATCCCGACGCTGGTAATCTGGGGGATGGACGACCGGGCGCTGCTGCCCTGCAATCTGGATGGGCTGGACGAGATCATTCCCAACCTGACGGTGTACCCGATCCCCGGCTCCAGCCATTTCGTTACCTGGGGAGCGCCTGAGGCTTTCAACGCGGCGATGGATGCATTTTTGGGATCGACCTGATCGCTCTACCGCACCGGCATTGGCACCCGCTTCGGATCGGCAAACCAGCGGCCCAGCGCCACCAGAAACGCCACATCCTCTGCCGCGCCGCCCAGTTCTATTGTGGGCTTCGCGACGTCGCTCGGGCGGTGATAATCGGTTTCGAAAAATCGCTCCATTCGCGCGATATCGCCGTATGCGCTGGTGACCATCACGGCTGGCACATCATGCTGCAACAGCGCCCAGCCATCCTGTCGTTTAACATAGGCGGTGGCCGCCGTGCCATCGATCAGCTTGCGTTTTTGCGCCTTGGCCACTGCGGCAATCTGAGTATCAAGTTTGGTCATCCCCTGCCCGACAATCGTCAGCGGCGTTCCGGCCGGAGCAATCGCGTTGCTGTCGATATTGAACGCCGCAACGATCTGCTTGAGCGGCAGCGGCGGGTCTTCGGCAAAAGCCTGAGCGCCCAGCAGCCCAAGTTCCTCGCTGGTGGTCGCCACGAAATAGATGTCGCGTTCCATCTGCGTCAGGCGCGACAACCGCCGCGCCACTTCGGTTAGCGAGGCCAGTCCGCTAGCGTTATCAATTGCGCCATTGCAGATAAGATGCTCGGCGGGCGGCTCGGCGCATGGCCCGAAGTGGTCCCAGTGCGCCATGAACAACACCGCCCCGGCCCCCGGATTGCGGCCTTCCAGACGCCCGATCAGGTTATGGGTGTGGATGGTCGTCTCGCGCGTGGTCGCTTCCAGCGTTGCATTCACGTCGAGCAGGCGCGGCGCGAAACCGGGCGAATCCGCATCGTGCTGCATCGCTGTCAAGGTTTGCACATTGCCGGGAAACAGCCGGGCAAATGCCTCTGCACTGATGAAGCCTTCCAGATCGCCGCCAAGGCTGTCACTCGCCAAGGCATAGCCCGAACGGCGGCGGCGCGCGGCGACTTCCGCGATGCTACGGTCCCCATCGAGCACGGTCAGCACCGCACTCGCCCCGGCTTTCAGCAAGGCATTCTGGCGTGCGCCATCATCGTGCGGACCAGACAGCAGCACCGCGACGCGGCCCGCCAGTTCGCTCCGCACCGCCTCAACCGAGCCATTGCCGACGAACAACAACGGCGCGTTTTCCACCAGCGCACGCTTGCCCGACGTCAGCATCAGAGCCTCGCCGGGAGCCATGTACAGGCGCCGGTTCTTGCGGCTGAACTGCGCGATCGATCCCGCCGGTTCGCGTGCCACCAGCGTCACCGGCACGAACCACGGATGGCCCGGATCATTAGTGCCGGAGGTTAGTCCAAGTTGGAACCACTGCTTGCCCAGATAACGCAGCGTCTTGGCCTCACCCTCGGTGCCCGGCTCACGCCCGTCGAACTCGTCACTAGCCAAAGTGGCGATGTGGGCCATCAGTTGATTCTCCAGCGCTTTATCGCGTGGAGCGGCCAGAACAGGCACGGAAAGCGCGGCCAATACTGCACATAGCAGTACGCCCGAAATTCGGTTCATCGCACGTCCGTCTCGTTTCATCGACCGTCTATGCAGGACTATGCCGCCCCTCGGCAAGCGCACCCAAGCGAATTTCACATTATGTTGCAGTAAGGTAACGCTTTGCCAGTCTTGCAGATACCGCGTGTGCCGCGCAGAGTGCGGAGGCAAGCGATCCACAGCGATTCGCGGTCTGTGCGCAAAATAATGGTAGGCGGACGGGCACGCGATTCGTCCGACCCGCGGAGAGAATTTATGCGGCTCGACGAATTTGATCCCAACTCAATCGACGTCGAAGATCAGCGCGGCAGTGGCGGTGGGGGCAGGTTTCCTTTGCCCATCGGCGGCGGCAAAATGGGCTGCGGCACTCTGCTGATCGTCATAGTCGCGGCGCTGGTGTTCAAGGTCGATCCCAGCCAGTTGCTCTCCGGCATGCAAGGCGGCAGCGGCGGCACGATGGAATTGCCGGGACAAACATCGGCACAAGGCGGCGGCAGTGCGGCAGAAAGTTGCGCGGTTAATCAGGAAAGCCGCGAAAGCTGCAACGCCTTGTCCTCGCTCAACAAGACGTGGGGAGCGATCTTCGTCGCCTCGAAAGTAGAGTTCGCGAGGCCGAAGCTGGTGTTCTATGCCCAATCCGGCAATTCCGGCTGCGGCGCGGCGCAAAGCGCGATGGGACCGTTCTATTGCCCGACCGACAACGGCATTTACCTCGACACCGACTTCTACCGCCAGATGGATCAGGAACTCGGCGCGACGGGCCAGTTCGCGCGCGATTACGTGATCGCCCACGAATACGGCCACCATGTCCAGAACCTCACCGGCGTCTCCGATCAGGTCCACGAACTGCAACAGCGCAATCCCGCCCGTGCCAACCAACTGTCGGTCCGCCTCGAACTGCAGGCCGATTGCTATGCCGGGATATGGGCCGCCAAGAACAAAGACCGCATGGACCCAGGCGACATGGAAAGCGGGCTGAACGCCGCTCACCAGATCGGCGACGACACGCTGATGAAGTCCGCCGGACGCACCCCGCAAGAAGCCTCGTTCACCCACGGCAGCAGCGCCCAGCGCATGCAATGGTTGCGTAAGGGATTGGAAAGCGGGAACGAAGACGCTTGCGATACGTTTGCTGACATGCGGAACTGAATGCGGAACCGCCGGGGCACCTTCAAGGATCACAATATGCGCATATTCAACGTACCGGCGTTTGCCGCTCTCATGTTCATAGCGCAACCGGGAGCCGCCGCTGCTCCGGAACCCGCCAAGCCGGGCGAAGCAAGCAAACCTATCGGCGACAAGGACGCCAGCGCGGTTGACGTCGCGACTACCCCGGCAAACGATCTCAACTTGCGCAAGACGGCGATCCCGCAGGTGTTATTGGATGCGCAGGATGAGCCCTATACCCTGTCGCGGATGACGCGTTGCCCGCAGATCGCCGCCGCTGTCACCGAACTCGACGGGGTGCTGGGCGACGACATCGACATCGCCGAAGCCAAGGGCAACAAGCTGCAGGCTGGCCGCGTCGCGCAATCAGTGGTCGGCTCGTTCATCCCGTTTCGCGGCATCATTCGCGAAGTATCCGGGGCCAACAGTCAGGACCGCAAGTTGCAGGCGGCAATCATGGCAGGCACCGCACGGCGGGCGTTCCTGAAGGGTGTTGGGCAACAGCGCGGGTGCAACTGGCCCGCGCGTTCAGCCAATTCGGCGATTTTCACGCAAATTCAGGCGCAAAGGTCGCGGGCCAAGGACGGGAGTAGCGCCTCGCCGGCCGACACGCCCGCCGCAGGGGACAAAAAATCGCGGCGGCCACGTCGCTAGGCCTGTTCCTGCGCGCGATCAGGCGTTAGCACGATGCCATGCGACTGACCGACTGCCACAACATCGACGATTTCCGCCTCCTGGCCAAATCGCGTCTCCCCTGGCCCGTGTTCGATTATATCGACGGCGGAGCGGACGACGAACTGACCAAGGCGCGCAACACCGCAGCCTTTGCTGATGCCGATCTGGTGCCCGATGTCTTGGCCGGCGTGGCGGAAATCGATACATCGGTCACGATCATGGGCCGGAAAAGCGCCCTACCCCTGATCCTGTCGCCCACCGCTTTGCAGCGCGTGTTTCACTGGCAGGGTGAGCGGGCGGTTGCGCGGGCGGCGGAGAAGTTCGGCCTGTGGTGCGGCATTTCCAGTCTGGCGACCGTCAGCATCGAAGAAATCGGCGCGATGATCTCCACGCCCAAACTGTTCCAGCTTTACGTCCATAAGGACAAGGGCCTGAACCGCAGCATGATTGAGCGCTGTCAGGCGGCCAAGTTCGATGCCATCGCGCTGACCGTCGACACCATCGTTGCCGGCAAGCGCGAACGCTGCGCCCGCAGCGGGTTCAGCTCACCGCCAAAGTTCACCGCCGCGTCGCTGTTTGGCTATGCGACCAAGCCGAAATGGGCCTTGGACTACGTTTTCCGTGAGAAGTTCGCCCTGCCCAATCTGGACACCCACGTCAGCGCCGGAACGCAGAATTCAGTTTCGGTGGCAGACTATTTCAACACCATGCTCGACCCGACGATGACTTGGGAAATCGCCGAGCAAATCCGCAACGAATGGGGCGGCACATTCTGCCTCAAGGGCGTGATGAGCGTGGCGGACGCCCACCGGGCGGTGGAAATCGGCGCGGATGCGATCATGGTATCCAACCACGGCGGACGGCAACTCGACGGCAGCCGAGCACCCTTCGATCAGTTGCGCGAAATTCGCGATGCCGTCGGCGGCGAGATCGAAATCATCTGCGACGGCGGCATCCG
>JBDUBN010000394.1:0-2892 GCA_040004085.1 Novosphingobium sp. | reverse complement strand
CGGTGCCCATCGCCTGAATCAGCGTGCCGACTTCCTTGGAGCTGATGATCCGGTCAAACCGCGCGCGCTCGACGTTGAGGATCTTGCCCTTCAGCGGCAGGATCGCCTGATAGTGCCGGTCACGCCCCTGTTTGGCCGATCCGCCAGCCGAATCGCCTTCGACCAGAAACAGTTCTGACTTCGCCGGATCGCGTTCCTGACAATCGGCAAGCTTGCCGGGCAGGCTGGCAATATCCATTGCGCCCTTGCGGCGGGTCAGCTCGCGGGCCTTTTTCGCGGCTTCGCGGGCAGCGGCGGCGTCAATGATCTTGGCGATCACGGCCTTGCCGTAAGCCGGGTTTTCCTCAAGCCATTGGCCGATGCGGTCAGCCATCAGGCTTTCGAGCGGCTGGCGCACTTCGGAGGACACCAGCTTGTCCTTGGTTTGCGACGAGAACTTGGGATCGGGTAGCTTGACCGAAACGATGGCGGTCAGCCCTTCGCGCATGTCATCGCCGGTCAGCGTGACCTTTTCCTTCTTCAGCAACCCCTGCTTTTCGGCGTAGGAATTGATCGTCCGGGTCAGCGCGGCGCGGAATGCCGCCAGGTGCGTGCCGCCGTCGCGCTGGGGGATGTTGTTGGTGAAGCACAGCACGTTTTCGTAATACGAATCGTTCCATTCCAGCGCGACATCGATGCCGATGCCGTCGCGCTGGGCGGAAATGGTGATCGGATCAGGCAGCAGCGCCGCCTTGTTGCGATCGAGATAGCGCACGAACGCGCCGATGCCGCCTTCGTAGAACAGGTCATGTTCCAGCACGTCGGCGTGGCGATTGTCACGCAGCAGGATGCGCACGCCGGAATTGAGGAACGCCAGTTCGCGGTAGCGGTGCTCCAGCTTTTCGAAATCGAACTCCAGCACGTTCTTGAACGTGTCAGTCGAGGCCATGAAGGTGACGCGGGTGCCCTTCTTCGGCGCGCCCTTGTCATTGTCAGGCGCTGGGCCGCGCACGATCAGCGGACTCACCGCATCGCCGTAGGCAAATTTCATCCAGTGTTCCTGGCCATCGCGCCAGATCGTCAGCTCCAGCCATTCCGACAGCGCGTTGACCACCGAAACGCCGACGCCGTGCAGACCGCCCGATACCTTGTAGGCATTGTCATCGCTGGTGTTTTCAAACTTACCGCCCGCGTGCAACTGGGTCATGATGACCTCGGCAGCGGAAACGCCTTCCTCGGTGTGGATGCCGGTTGGGATGCCGCGTCCGTTGTCTTCCACGCTGACTGAGCCATCGGGGTTGAGTTCGATCAGCACCAGATCGCAATGTCCGGCCAGCGCCTCATCAATGGCGTTGTCCGAAACCTCGAACACCATGTGGTGCAGGCCGGATCCATCGTCGGTATCGCCGATATACATGCCGGGGCGCTTGCGCACCGCATCAAGCCCTTTCAGGACCTTGATCGAATCGGCGCCATAGGCATTGAGGTTGGGGGTGTTGTCGGGTGTCTCGTCCATACCAAGCATATAGGCATGATGCGGCCAAAGCGGAACAGTTAATCGCGGGTGCAATCCACAGGAGAATGGCATTAAAAACGGCCGCCCAGCCAAAGCCGGACGACCGTTTTGTTAGTGGGAGTGCTGGCTGACTAGATCAGCGTCGCGGTGAACATCAGTCCGCTGACCGAAGCCGCGAAGATCACCGGCAGCACGAAATTTGCGATATTGCGCATAGTGTGCCTCCTGTTGCATGTGCGAATTGATTTCGCACTTGCAACATAAGTATTCTGGTAGAGATTGCACGTGCGAAGGCCGCGTGGGTAGTTGCAAGGAATGCAACTACCCATTCTGCGGGAGTTTCTGGACAGCGGCCAGCCTGCGCATTAGGGCGCGGCCATGAGCATTCAACCTTCCGACTCCATCCTCATCGTCGATTTCGGCAGCCAGGTCACCCAGTTGATCGCCCGCCGTGTGCGCGAAGCCGGAGTCTATTCCGAGATCGCCCCATTCAACTCCGCTGCCGAGGCATTTGAGCGGATGAAGCCCAAGGGCGTGATCCTGTCGGGCGGACCGGCTTCGGTAACCGACGACGGCAGCCCGCGCGCGCCGCAAAACGTGATCGACTCTGGGCTGCCGATCCTCGCCATCTGTTATGGGCAGCAGACCCTGTGCACCCAGCTTGGCGGCATTGTCGAAGGCGGGCATGCGGCGGAATTTGGCCGGGCAGACGTGGAAATCCACAAGGCCAGCCCGCTGTTTGAAGGCTTTTGGGAAGTCGGCCAGAAATACCCGGTGTGGATGAGCCACGGCGACCGCGTGACGCAGGCGCCCGAGGGTTTCGAAGTGATCGGCACCTCACCCAACGCGCCTTTCGCGATCTGCGTGGACGAGGCGCGGCGCAATTACACCACGATGTTCCACCCCGAAGTGGTCCATACTCCCGATGGCGCAAAGCTGCTGTCCAACTTCGTCCACAAGATCTGCGGTCTGGCGGGCGACTGGACGATGGCCGAATTCCGCAAGACCAAGATCGAGGAAATTCGCGCGCAAGTCGGTTCGGGCAAAGTCATTTGCGGACTTTCCGGCGGGGTCGATTCAGCGGTCGCCGCGCTGCTTATCCATGAGGCGATCGGCGATCAGTTGACTTGCGTGTTCGTTGACGGCGGCATCCTGCGCATGGGGGAGGCGGAGCAGGTCGTCTCGCTGTTCCGTGGGCATTACAACATTCCGCTGGTCCACGTTGACGCCAGCGAGGAGTTTCTGGGCGGCCTGGCGGGCGTCACCGATCCCGAACTGAAACGCAAGTTCATCGGCAAGACCTTCATCGATGTGTTCGATGCCGAGGCCAAGAAGATCGGCGGCGCGCAGTTCCTCGCGCAAGGCACGCTCTACCCCGACGTGATCGAGTCGGTATC
>JBDUBN010000393.1:0-2901 GCA_040004085.1 Novosphingobium sp. | reverse complement strand
CCAGGCAGGTAGTCGCGGTCATCCGTCGGATATTGCGGTGGCGCGATCGACGTCGCGAGACACAGGAGCAATGGTTGGTCGCATCAGGATGGTGCGGGCAGCGCGAACCAGTGAAGATCCGGCCTCGTCATGCGTTACGAAGCGTAACGAAAAAGCGGTGGAGCCGACGAACCGCTTTTCCTCCGGCCGCGATACCGGGTCGGGAATGCCGAAATAGGAGGGGATCAGCTCGCCCGGACTGACCGGGTTGCGCATCGGTCGACCGTCAAAAGCGGCTGGGACCAGCTCAATTCCCGCCTTTATCAGCGGTTCGAATGCTTGGTCATAGAGCGCAGGATTCACCGCGCGCGGAAATACGGCGACGGCGCGATTCTTTAGTGTATCCGCGGTGACAACACTACCTTCGCTGGCGGCATCTTTATCCAGCACGAACAAGCGATAGAGCTGCCCCACATCTATGCAATTGAGCCCGGTTGTATCAAACGGCATGAGGGCAAAGGCTGCGTCGAGTTCGCGATCCCTGACCCGCTCCACAAGATGCGAGGACCATCCGACTTCCAACGAGATATTCGCGTCCCGGTACAATGTCCCGAGTTCGCCTAGCAGGTCGTTTACGAGCGCAATTCTGTTGGCGTAGGGCGGTGCGCCGATCCGCAAGCTCTTGCGCGAAGAGCTGGACAGCTGATCGGCAAGGCTGCCGATATCTCTTGCCAGTTTGGGCAGCTGCGACGCCAGAGTGTAGAGCTGGGTGCCTTCGTCCGTGAGTTCGATCGAGCGACCCCGGACGAAAAGCGCAAAGCCAAGGCGCGCCTCTAGTGTCCGGATCCGTTGCGACAACCATGGCTGGGCTATGCCAAGGCGCTTGGCCGCAACTGTAAATGATCGCGCCTCTGCCACTGCGGCGAAGTGCAGCAGACTTCGTAGGTCTAGGATCATGATCCAGTGCCGCCCGCATCCGGCACAACGAATTTCACGCCTGCGCGAGCGACAAGTTGCACCCCTGGGCCGCCGTGCGCCGTACACTCGACAGAGACAACGGTGCGGCCGAGCCGCCTTATGGATGGCTTGAGGCCCAGGTCCTGTCCACCCAGGGTCACAGGTCTCAGATATTCGATCCATACTCCCAGAGGGCACCACGACCCGGTCCCGTCGAACTCCTGCAACGCCATCGCGGTCGCGCGATAAAGCGCGGCACCAATCAGGCCGCCGTGCAGGGCCGACACAGTTGCGTTCCCAACAAGATGCGGCGCCAGCGGCAAGCGAAAGCCGTCTTCAGTCCGCTGGATGTCAAGCAACTCCGTGAAATTTGCAAAGCGGGTATGCGTAGTGTCTCGCCTGATGGCGGGGACTGCCATTGGTCCGAACGGCGTGCTGGTGCCGCCCGGTGCAACCCCCAGGATCACCTGCGATATTGCTTTGGCAATCAAGATCTTGCTTCCGGGATGGCCGATATCGACAGCGACCAGCGCGGTCATACCGTTATGCGCGATCATTCGGGAATGGGCCAGTACCGTCTTCCCCGGTTCGGGCGCTGAAATCCAGTCAACGCGCAGGTTGAGCGTAGCCATGGGCGAAGGATCGAATCGCCGGCGCAAAAGGAGGCCGCAGGCATGGTCGGCCAGGACCATGATCGCCCCCCGGTCGATGCATTGGCCGCGATCATCCAGGCAGCCGTACTCCGGTTCGATGACGAGTTCGGCCCCGTCTTCATCCGCCATCAGGCGAAGGGCGACAGCAAGGGGTGAGCAGTAGTCGATCGATCTGGTCAATTCTGAAAGCAACAAGGAGAGGCTCCTTCAATGTTCTCCATTTACTTTACTACTGAACACTTAGTGATGGCGTCACGAAAAAAACCGTTCAACCTGGCTGAAAATCGGCTCTGCGCGTTCGGTCATGCCCGGATTCACGGTAAGCTCTCTTCGTGATGGGCTTCGGTTCTGGCGCGAATTTCATTGCGTGACACGCCAGGCGCGGTTTCCACCAGACGAAAGGAAGATTGCCTGTCGGTGCGCTCGAATACGGCCAGGTTGGTGATGATCATGTCCACCACATTGGCGCCGGTCAACGGGAGGGTGCAGTGTTTGCGGAACTTGGGAGTCCCATGTTTGTCAACATGGTCCATCAAGACGATGATCCGACGTACGCCAGCTACCAGGTCCATCGCACCGCCCGGTCCCTTGATCATCTTGCCCGGTACCATCCAGTTGGCAAGGTCGCCATTTTCCGCCACTTCCATGGCACCCAGCACGGAAAGCTGGATATGGCCGCCACGGATCATACCGAAACTATCTGCGGACGATACATAGCTGGTACGATCAAGTTCGGTGATCGTTTGCTTGCCGGCGTTGATTATATCCGCATCGACTTCAGCTTCGGTCGGGAAGGGGCCAAGGCCCAGCATACCATTCTCGGACTGCAATGTGACGTCAACGCCGGGCGCGATATAGTTGGCGACAAGGGTCGGGATGCCGATGCCGAGATTCACGTAAAATCCGTCGTGCAACTCACGTGCTGCCCGGGCTGCCATCTCTTCACGTGTCCAAGCCATCACCCAGCCTCTGCTCTTGTTGTGCGCTGCTCGATCCGCTTTTCATTGCTAGTCGAAAGGATCAGCCGCTGGACATATACCCCTGGGGTATGAATTTCGTCGGGCGCCAACGCCCCAGCATCGACAATCTCTTCCACCTCGGCGATGGTTACCCGGCCGCATGTTGTGGCAACTGGATTGAAGTTGCGCGCCGATTTGCGGAAGACCAGATTGCCGTAGGGGTCGCCCTTCCACGCTTTGACGATAGCGAGGTCTGCAACGATCCCGCGTTCAAGGAGATAGGTTTCGCCATCGAAGACCTTGGTCTCCTTGCCTTCGGCAATCAGCGTGCCGACGCCGGTGCGCGTGTAAAA
>JBDUBN010000392.1:0-2903 GCA_040004085.1 Novosphingobium sp. | reverse complement strand
CGGCGGGTGGGGGCATAGATGATCCCCGGACCCGGCTGGCTGCTCATCAGATCGCACAGCTGCCGCATCGGACTGTCGCGGTGGCGCACGGTATAGCGGATGTTCGGGCGATCGAACCCGGCGACAATCAAGCCATCATCGGCAATGCCCAGCTGGGTGAGAATGTCGGCGCGGGTGTGCTCGTCCGCCGTGGCCGTCAGCGCGAGCCGGGGGACCTGCGGGAACCGGTCCATCAACGGGCGCAGCAGGCGGTAATCGGGGCGGAAATCGTGGCCCCATTCCGAAACGCAATGCGCCTCGTCGATGGCGAACAGGCAGACCGGGGCGGTGCCTAGCAGTTCGCGAAAGTGCGACTGGCTGGCGCGTTCGGGCGCGACATAGAGCAGGTCCAGCTTGCCATCCCGGAACCGGTCAATCGTCTCCTCGCGGTCGGCTTCGGAATCGGCGCTGGTCAGCGTCGCCGCCGCGATGCCGTTGGCGGTGGCCGAGCGTAACTGATCATGCATCAGGGCGATGAGCGGCGAGATCACCACGCACGTCCCCCGCATCATCACCGCAGGCAGTTGATACGTCAGCGATTTGCCCGCCCCGGTCGGCATCACCGCCAGCGTCGACTGCGCCGCTAGCACACGGTCAACCACTTGGCTTTGCACGCCGCGAAAGGCAGTGAAGCCGAAGGTTTCATGCAGCGCGGAAAGCAGGGCGGGATCGGGATCAGAGGACATGCTGGCAGTGCCCTAGCGGCTACCAGCAGGAACCGGAAGGGCGCGGATGTTGTTTATCGGCGATCGTTTGGTGCGGTTCCTGCTCAGCCGCGCGGCCCGATCAATCCAAATTCGGTCGTAGCCATCGTTCCGCAACTGCCAGTTCAACTCCCCGCCGGGCGGCGTAGTCTTCCACCTGATCCCGGCCAATGCGGGCGACGCCGAAGTATTGGCTTTCCGGGTGAGCGAAATAGAACCCGGACACTGCCGCTGTCGGCAGCATGGCCTGACTTTCGGTCAGCGTGATGCCGGTATTGGCTGTCGCGCCCAGCAGTTCGAACAACACTGGTTTCAGGCTG
Source organism: Novosphingobium sp. (assembly GCA_040004085.1). Classification (GTDB taxonomy): domain Bacteria; phylum Pseudomonadota; class Alphaproteobacteria; order Sphingomonadales; family Sphingomonadaceae; genus Novosphingobium. Next base: position 1,840 of record JBDUBN010000392.1, on the reverse strand, counting down.
TGATCGGGGCAGGCGGGATAACCGGGTGCGGGGCGGATGCCGCGGTATTGTTCCTTGATCAGCGCCTCGTTGGTCAGTTGCTCGCCGGGGGAATAGGCCCATAGCGTGGTACGGGTGTGCTGGTGCAAGCGCTCGGCAAAAGCCTCGGCGAAGCGGTCGGCCAAGGCTTTCAGCAGGATGTCGTTATAGTCATCGTGCGCGGCCTTGAAGCGTTCCAGATGTGGTTCGATGCCGTGAATGCCGACGGCGAAACCGCCAATCCAGTCGCCATTCGGGTCGATGAAATCAGCGAGGCTGAAATTCGCTCGCCCCTGTCCATCTCGGCCCCGGCTTTTCTTCACTTGCTGGCGCAGGAAGGGCAGGCGGACGTGGCGTTCTTCCTCGGCCAAATGGATCACCACATCGTCTTCGTGGCGCGCGCAAGGCCACATGCCGACCACGCCGCGTGGCGTGAGCCAGTTTTCGCTGACGATCTGGTCCAGCATCGCCTGCGCATCTTCGTACAAGGCGGAGGCGCTTTCGCCGACCACTTCGTCTTTCAGGATGGCCGGGAAGTTGCCCGCCAGTTCCCACGCGCGGAAGAACGGCGTCCAGTCAAAACAGGCGCGCAAGTCGGCCAGGTCCCAGTCGGCAAACACGTGCACGCCGGGGTGTTCGGGCGGCGGAGCCTTGTCGCTCATGTCGGCCTTGAAGCTGTTGACGCGTGCTTCGGCGAGGCTGAGCAGCGCGCTCTGGCCCTTGCCTGCGCGCACTTCGCGGACGTGTTCGTAATCAGCGGCGGTGGCGGCGATGAACGGTTCGGCCTGCGTGTCGGACAGCAATTGCGAGGCCACGCCGACCGCGCGGCTGGCGTCCAGCACATGGATAACCGGGCCGTCATAGGCGGGATCAATGCGCAGTGCAGTGTGGACTTTGCTGGTGGTCGCGCCGCCGATCAGCAGCGGGATGGTCATGCCCTCGCGCTTCATTTCCTCGGCCACGGTAACCATTTCATCGAGCGACGGCGTGATCAGGCCGGACAGGCCGATGATGTCGGCCTCGGTATCCTTGGCGGTCTGGATGATCACCGACCACGGCACCATGACGCCCAGATCGACGACCTCATAGCCATTGCACTGGAGCACGACGCCGACGATGTTCTTGCCGATATCGTGGACGTCACCCTTGACCGTGGCCATGATGATCTTGCCCTTGGCCTTCGCGCCGGGCTCTTTCGCGGCCTCGATATAGGGGATCAGGTGAGCGACCGCCTTTTTCATCACGCGGGCCGATTTCACCACTTGCGGCAGGAACATCTTGCCCGATCCGAACAAGTCGCCAACCACGTTCATGCCATCCATCAGCGGGCCTTCGATGACCTCGATGGGGCGGGCGGCCAGCAGGCGCGCTTCCTCGGTATCCTCAACCACATAGGCGTCGATGCCCTTGACCAGCGCATGTTCCAGCCGCCGCGCGACCGGCCAGCCGCGCCATTCCTCGGCGGCCTTTTCGGCGGCGACGTCCTTGCCCTTATAGCTCTCGGCAAGGTCGATCAGGCGTTCGGTGGCTTCGGGATTGCGGTTGAGCACCACATCCTCGCAGGTGTCGCGTAGGGCTGGGTCAATCTGGTCGTAGATGTCGAGTTGCCCGGCGTTGACGATGGCCATGTCCATGCCCGCCGGGATGGCGTGGAACAGGAATACCGAGTGCATCGCCCGCCGGACAATCTCGTTGCCGCGAAAGCTGAACGACAGGTTGGACAGCCCGCCAGAGATATGAACGTGCGGGCAGCGCGCCTTGATTTCACGCGTGGCCTCGATGAAATCGACGCCGTAGTTGTTGTGCTCCTCGATACCGGTGG
>JBDUBN010000068.1:0-9748 GCA_040004085.1 Novosphingobium sp. | reverse complement strand
AGCGGCACACGGAAACGCGCCGCTCTACAAGGTTGCGGCCATTGGGAGGGAATCAGGCCCGTGTCAAGGTGGAGAGCGCGAAAGCTATGCTTCGAAAGGCTTGATCGGCTTCAACACGCCGAACTTTTCCTTGGCCGGAGCATGGTCGAGCGGCGGAAAGTCCAATTCGGCGGGCGGAACCAGCGTATCCGGCAGCCGATCAAGCAAGTCGCGAATCAGGGTCAGGCGGCCAAGCCGCTGGTCATTGAAATCAACCAGCGTCCACGGTGCGACGGCGGTGTGGGTGGCTTTCAGCATGGCCTCGCGCGCGGTGGTGTATTCGCCGTACTTGGCGCGGGCGGCAACATCGATGGGGGACAGCTTCCAGCGTTTCAGCGGATCGGCCATCCGCTCCGTAAAGCGCTCTTCCTGCTTGTCCTGATCGCAGCACAGCCAGTATTTGAACAGCAAGATGCCATCATCGACGAGCTGCTTTTCAAATTGCGGGCATTGATCAAGGAACTGGTCGACCTGAAGCGGGGTGGCAAAGCCCATCACCTTTTCCACGCCCGGTCGGTTGTACCAGCTGCGATCGAACAGCACGACTTCGCCCTTGGCGGGCAGATGTTCGGCATAGCGCTGGAAATACCACTGCCCGGCCTCGCGCTCGGTTGGTTTGGGCAGAGCCACGGTGCGGCACTGGCGCGGGTTGAGCTTGGCGGCGACGGCGCTGATAGCGCCGCCCTTGCCCGCCGTATCGCGTCCTTCGAACAGCACCAGAATGCGCGCGCCAGTGGCGGCGGCCCAGCGCGCCATGGCGACCAGTTCTTCCTGCAAGCGTTCAAGCTGGCAGTTGTATTCCTTGCGCTTCAGCTTGCCCATATACTCGTCCTAGACTCGAGACAGCAGCACCAGTGCGGCTATACCTGCGACTATACGATACCAGGCAAATGGTGAAAATCCTGCCCTACTGACATAGGCGACGAAGGCCTTGATCACCGCCAGCGCGACAATGAACGAGACGATGAAGCCAACGCCGATCAATCCCCAACCGACCGGACCGGCACCGCTGGCCAGTTCGGCCCGATTTTGCAGCAGTTCCAGTGTGGTCGCGCCCAGCATGGTGGGGATGGCGAGGAAAAAGCTGAATTCCGCCGCTGTGCGCCGCTCGATCCCCATGGCCATCGCGCCCATGATCGTTGCGCCAGAGCGGCTGATACCGGGGATCATCGAAAGGCATTGCAAGAAGCCGACGCCGAGCGCCTGACGGGCGGGAAGTTGGCCGATGCCACTGGGTTTGCCGGTCTTGGCAAACCGCTCAACCGCCAGGATCGCCACGCCGCCCGCGATCAGCGCCCATGCCACCACCGACGGGCTGCCGAGCAGCGTGTCGATGTGCTTCTTGAGGATCAGGCCGATGACCGCAGCGGGCATGAAGGCCAGCAGGATGTTACGGACAAAGCGCAAGCTGATCCGCTCGAGCTTCATCACGCCGTGGCCTACCGCCCAGAACGTGCGCCAATACTGCACCACCACCGCCAGAATCGCGCCCAACTGGATGACGACGTTGAACACTTTCCACGTGTCGGCATCATATCCGAAGATCTCGGTCGCGAGGATGAGGTGTCCGGTGGAGGATACCGGAATGAACTCGGTAAGTCCTTCGACGATGCCGAGCAGGATGGCGGTAAGGGTCAGGTCCATGGCGGCGAACAGTGGCAAGGGTAGCGGCCAAGTCAAGCCGCCGCCATGCAGATTACCGCGTAGCCTTCCCGATTATCACCAGATCCGCAAACGTTGCGCTGGCGGTAGATACAGCTTGTCGCCCGGCTTGACGCCGAACGCTTTGTACCATTCATCGAAATTGCGGACCACGCCGTTGATGCGGTAGCGCGGCGGGGAGTGCGGGTCGGTGACCAGCCGCTGCCGCTCGGTCTCTTCGCGCATGACCTGCCGCCAGACTTGCGCATAGCCCATGAAAAAGCGCTGGTCGCTGGTCAGCCCGTCGATCACTGGCGCGGGCTTGCCGTTCAGGGACATGTGATAGGCACGGTAGGCAACGCTGAGGCCCCCCAGATCGCCGATATTCTCGCCCAGCGTCAGCCGTCCGTTCACGCATGTCTTGCCCTTATCGAACGGGCAGAAGGCATTGTACTGGACCACCAACCGGTCGGTCAGGCGGGTGAAGGCGGCCTTGTCTGCCGGGGTCCACCAGTCACGCAAGTTGCCTGCTCCGTCCGACTTTGCGCCTTGATCGTCGAAACCGTGGCCCATCTCGTGGCCGATGACCGCGCCGATTGCGCCATAGTTCACTGCGTCATCGGCCTTCAGGTTGAAAAACGGCGGTTGCAGGATCGCGCCGGGAAAGACGATCTCGTTGAAAGTGCTGTTGTAATAGGCGTTCACTGTTTCGGGCAGCATGTGCCATTCGCTGCGGTCGACCGGTTTGCCGAGCCGTGACATCTTGTCCGCCATCGCCCAGCGGGTTGCCGCGATGGCGTTGCCGAACGCGGCGTCGGGGCGCAGTTCCAGCCCGTCATAAGTCTTGAAGCGATCAGGGTAGCCGATCTTGGGGGTGAAAGCGGCCAGTTTGGCCTCAGCCTGAATGCGGGTCTTTGGTCCCATCCATTTCAGGTCGGTCAGGTTTGCACCCAGCGCTGCGCGCAAGTTGGCCACCAATTGGCTCATGGCCGCCTTGTTCTCGGCCGGGAAAAAGCGTGCCGCATAAAGCTGCCCGACCAGTTCGCCCGACTGCGCTTCGGTGGCAGCGATGGCCCGTTTCCAGCGGGGGCGCTGTTCGGGTTGGCCGCTGAAGATCTTGCCGTAGAATTCAAACCGAGCCTCGTCGATCCGGTGCGGCAGGACGGCGGCGTTGCTGCCGACCAGTCCGGCGGTGAGCCATGCCTTCCAGGCGCTAATCGGCTGACTGGCGATCAGATGCGCCAAGGCGGGCACGCCGCCCCCCAGCTTGGCCGCCATCTTGGGAGTATAGCGTGCGGCGGCGAGTTCGGCGCGGGTGGGCGGCAACTGTTCAACCACCAGCGCGGCGGGCTGACCCGCGCCGATGCCGGCGATGAATGCTTTTAGCGGCACTTCAGGTGCCAAGGCGGCGAATTGGTCCAGGGTGAGGAGATTGTATCTGAGGTCGCGATTACGGCCCAGCGCGCGGTCCCAGTTAGCCCCGGCCATCCTGGTTTCCAGCGCGAACACGTCCCGCGCCGCCTTCGCCGGATCGGGATAGCCGACCTCGGTGAATATCCTGGTCAGATAGGTCTTGTACCCGGCCTGCAGTTCGCGGTTGCGGGGGGTATTGACGAGGTAGAAATCACGATCCGGCAGGCCAAGCGACGCTTGCCCGATTTGCAGGATATTGGTGTCGCTGTGCTTGGGATCGGCGTCGACATCGAAATCCAGTGGCGCAGGCAGACCCGGCTCGGCAAACAGCGTGACCAGATCGTCGACCGAACGTGCGGCGTTGATCTTCTGCAGCAGCGGCTGGATCGGGGTCAGCCCGGCGTGTTCGATGGCGTCGGTGTCCATGAACGCCTTGTAGGCGGCAGAGGCGCGCGCTGCCGGGGTGCCGGGCGCCGGGTTGCTCTGCGCCGCCTCGTCCATCAGCGTGTGCATCCGCGCTTCGGACAAGTCGGCGAGCGCGAGGAACGAGCCATAGGACGTGCGGTCTGCCGGGATGGTCGCCGTCGCCATCCACTTGCCATTGACGTGAGCGTTGAAATCGTCGCCCGGCTTGACCGAGCGGTCGATCCACTGCGTCTGGATGCCCGAGGCGCCCCAGCCATCGGTTACGTCGGCCTGATTCGCGGTGGGCGTTTGCGCTTCAATCGCCGGGGCAACACAGGCAAGGGCCAGCGCGGTCAGGCTGGTGGCAACGATTGAGCGATTGATCATGGGCTTGGAGATCCCGGACAAAGTGCGGGTTGCATTTGGCAACCAATCCTTAGTTTTAGCCCCGCCGCGCCGCCATGCAAGGCCCTCGCCGCCCTGCAAAACACTCGACGGGCGCTATCTACCGTTAGTCGAACTGAAGCGAGGCAAGCCGGGCATAAAGTCCGCCCGCAGCGCTGAGCGACTCGTGGGTGCCTTGTTCAACCATGCGCCCGCCGTCCATGACAATAATCCGGTCGGCCTTGCGCACGGTGGCCAGTCGGTGGGCGATGACCAGGGTGGTGCGGCTGGCCATCAGCCGGTCGAGCGCTTCCTGCACCAGTGCCTCGCTTTCGGCGTCAAGCGCGCTGGTCGCCTCGTCGAGCAGCAGGATCGGCGCATCGCGCAGCAGGGCGCGGGCGATGGCGATGCGCTGGCGCTGTCCGCCCGATAGCCGCGCGCCGTTCTCACCCAGGAACGTGTCCAGCCCCTCGGGCAGTGCACGCATGAACGCCTCGGCATTGGCGTCGCGCGCCGCCTGCCAGATCGCCTCGTCGCTGGCTTCCCACTGACCATAGCGCAAATTGTCACGGGCAGAGGCGGCGAACAGCACGCCTTCCTGCGGCACCAGTGCATAACGGCGGCGCACGTCAGCGGGATCGGCGGAGGTCAGGGGCACGCCGTCAAGCTTGAGGGTGCCAACCTGCGGATCATAGAACCGTTCGGCCAGTTGGAAGATGGTCGATTTGCCCGCACCCGAAGGCCCGACAATCGCCACTGTCTCACCGGGTTCCACCGTCAGGCTGAAATCGATCAGCGCGGGGGTTTCCAGCCGGGTCGGGTAACGGAAAGTGACATGATCGAACATCAACTGACCGCGCGCCGGGCTGGGCAAGGCGACGGGCCGCGCCGGGGCGGTGATGGACGGCTTTTCGTTGAGCAGTTCGTTCAACCGACTGGCCGCACCGGCACCCCGCACCAGATCGCCGTAGACTTCTGTGAGCGAACCAAACGATGCTGCCACGAACAGCCCGGTGCCGACGAATTGCGTGATGACCCCGCCGCTGATCTTGCCCGACGACACGTTGAGCGCGCCTTGCCAGATCAGCGTAGCAATCGCCCCGAACACCAGCAGCATGACCACCGATGTCATCGCCGAGCGGATGGCGATGCGGCGCTTGGCGGTGGTGAAGGTGCGCTCTACCGCCGCCGAAAAGCGCTCTGCCTCGCGCGATTCCTGGTTGAATGACTGGACGATCTTGGCCGCACCCAGCACTTCGCCGGTCAGCGCACCAATATCGGCCACGCGGTCCTGACTGGTGCGCGACACATCGCGCAGCCGCCGTCCAAACAGGACGATGGGCACGATCACAACCGGAATTCCCGCCACCAGACCCAGCGTCAGCTTGGGCGCGATGAAGAATAGCACGACAATGCCGACAAGCGCGGTGATGGCATTGCGCAGCGCAACCGAAACCGTTGTGCCGACCACTTGCTCGATCAGCGCGGTGTCTGCCGTCATGCGCGAGGAAATTTCCTTGGGGCTGTTTTCCTCAAAGAAACCGGGCGACAGACGCAGCAGATTGGCCTGCACCGCTTCGCGCACATCGGCAACGACGCGCTCGCCCAGCCATGACACCGCATAGAACCGCACGGCGGTGAAAATCGCCATGATCAGTACGTTGACCAGCATGGCCTCGTACCAGAAATCGACAGTCGCCCGATCGCTGCCTCGCGCAAAGCCGTGCTCGACGATCTGGCTGAAGCTCCACGGGAAGGCCAGAGTCGACAGTGCGGTCACGCTCAGCGCGACGCAGGCCACGCCGATTCGCGAAGGATAGCGCAGCGCTGCGGCCCATATCATGCGCAGCGGGCCCAGACTGCGGACGGTGCGAACCGGTTCCGATTGCGGCAGCGCGGCATTCAGCACGGCTTCATCGGGCGATGTTACTATTTCTGCTACTTGCATGGCCGCGCGGACTAGCGCAGCCAGGCGGCGCGGGAAAGTGGATTGCGCACAATCTTGCGAATTGATTGCTATGGTGCATTGCAACATGCTCGAAAAGGGGCCACCATGTTTTGCGGTGGGCTAAATAGGCCGCGTCTGGAGAACTAGCGTGCTTTACAATGCATATGAATTGAATCGCGCATGGATGTCCGGTGCCAGTTCCATGGCATCCGTCGGTGCGGAATTTCTGAACAATCCGGTATTGCCGCTGGGTTATCTCGGCGTCGGCCCGATCGTCGCCTCAGCGCTGGACGTTTTTGCCCATGCCGCCGCGCCGCGCGGCAAACCGGCTTTCGACATTGAGTCGGTCACGGTTGACGGCATCGAATATCCAGTGATCGAAGCCATCGTCCAGCATCGCCCATTCTGCAATCTGCTGCGCTTTACCCATTCCGGCTTGCCCGAGAATGCACCGAAACTGCTGATCGTGGCACCAATGAGCGGGCACTTCGCGACGCTGCTGCGCGGCACCGTGACGCGGATGCTGGAAGGTGCCGAGGTTTATATTACCGATTGGGCCGATGCCAAGCAGGTGCCGATTGAAGCCGGGATATTCGACCTCGACGATTACATCGACCAGGTTATCGGCTTTCTGGAATACATTGGCCCGGGCACGCATGTACTGGCAGTGTGTCAGCCTTCGGTCCCCGCATTGGCCGCCACCGCGCTTATGGCCGCTGACAAAAATCCCTGCCGCCCCGCCACGCTGACGATGATGGGCGGCCCAGTTGATACGCGTGAGGATCCGACCGGGGTCAACGATCTGGCGATGCAACGTCCGCTCAGCTGGTTCAAGAACACAGTGATCGCCAAGGTTCCGGCGATCTATCCGGGCGGTGGCCGCAAGGTCTATCCCGGATTCCTGCAACTGGCGGGTTTCATGTCGATGAACCTCGGCAACCATCTGATGAGCCATTACCACATGTTCCGCCATCTGGTGGCGGGCGACGGTGAGAGCGCCGACGCTTCGAAGGCGTTTTACGAAGAGTACCGCAGTGTCTGCGATCTACCGGCCGAATATTACCTGCAAACCATCGAACACGTGTTCCAGAAGCACTCGCTGCCCAAGGGCGAGTTTGAACATCGCGGCAAGGTCATCGATCTCGGCGCGATTACCGATACCGCCCTGCTGGCGATCGAGGGTGAGAACGATGACATTTCCGGCATTGGCCAGACCAAGGCCGCGCTGAAGGTGGCGACCGGTCTCGCCGCCAGCCGCAAGCAGTATTATCTCGCCGAGGAGGTCGGCCACTACGGCATTTTCAACGGCGGCCGGTGGCGGACGATCATCGCTCCCGTGGTCGAAGCCTGGATGGCCAAGCACGCGGTGCGCCGCGATCTGAAAGTCGTGGCCTGAGGCACGCGTTTACGGGCGGGGTTACGCGGGCGGCTGTCTGGGCTAAGGGCCTTTGACAGTCTGCCCCTCCTGAATAGTGTGATCCCTTCCGATGCCCCGCTACGTCGCCTTTTTCGGTTCCCTTAACGTCGGCAGCAGCAACCGCGTGACGATGGCGGACTTGCGCTATGCGTTTGAGCGGGAAGGGCTGGATAACGTCGAAACCGTTGTCGCCAGCGGCAATGTACTGTTCGATTTTGACGAACGCCCCAGCGAAGGCCTCGAAGACATGCTGGCCCACGTCATGCAGGAACGGCTAGATATCACGACCTTCGCCGCCGTCCGCAGCCGCGATGAAGTCGCCGAGGCGATCAGCGCCAACCCGTTTGCAGCCGATGGCGATGAGGCGAAAGTCCACACCATGTTTTTGTCTGCCCAGCCGGATGCGGCAGCGTTTGAAAGGCTGGTCGCCGATCATGCCTTGCGCGGGCCGGAAAGGCTCGCCAGTGGTGACCGGGCGCTCTATATCGATTACGTCGATGGGGCGGGGAGCAGCAAGCTGACCAATATGTTCATCGAACGGCGGCTGGCATGCAAAGGCACCGCGCGCAATATCCGCTCGCTCACGCGCATACTTGAGAAGATGAGTGAAGGTTAGAGTTCTCTATTTGCGAAATCTATTTGCTATTTTTGTTCGCAAATGCCAGATGCCTTAGATGGAAGTCCGATTCTCTAAAACTGCCGCAAGATCGCTGTTAAGATCGGACAAACGGCATTTGATTCGCCAGAAAATTGACGAACTGGCCCAGGCACCGCTTTCCTTGAGTGCCAATATTGTTCGTCTGCAAGGTCGCAGTGAATACCGGCTAAGGGTGCAGAACTGGCGAGTTATTTTCAGGATGGATGAAACCACCCTGTGGATTGATGATATTGCGCCGCGCGGCGCGGTTTATGAGGATTAACGCGATGTCCGTGCAATTCATTGAGATCGGCGGCCAGAAAATGGCAATGCTTCCGTTGGATGAATTTCATCGTCTGCGTGACGCTTGCGAGGATCAGGCGGATCTACGCGATGCCGCCTTGGCCGAATTGCGGATGACTGAGGGCGAGGAGTATCTGCCTGCTGCGCTGGTCGATCAGCTACTTGCTGGAGAGAATGCGCTGCGTGTTTGGCGCAAGCATCGCGGGATGACGCTCGAAGGTCTTTCCAACGCTACCGGAGTGGTAAAATCAATGCTTTCCAATATCGAAAACGGCAAGCGGTCTGGCACGGCTGCGACGTGGCGAGCGCTAGCCGCCGCACTGAACGTCACTGTCGACGACATTCTCCCAGCCGAATGATGGTCAAAGCCTCCCCTACCGCCGAAAACCGCTCGGTCCGTCTGCTCAAGGTGGGTGAACAAGTGCGCCATGTGCTGTCGGAACTGCTGATCCGGCAGGAAGTGCACGACGAGGAGCTCAAGAAGCACCCGATTTCGGTCACCGAAGTGCGCATGTCGCCCGATTTGCGGCACGCCACGGTCTTCGTGAAGGCCCTGCTGGGGGCTGATGAAGCGGTCGTGTTGAAGGCGCTGCGGACCAATACCGCCTATTTCCAGAAGGAAGTCGCCGGTCGGCTCAAGCTGCGGTTCGCGGCCAAGATCAAGTTCCTGCAGGACGAGAGCTTTGACGTGGCGAGCAAGATCGACAAGCTGCTCGCGCATCCCTCAGTCGCGCGCGATCTGGATGCGGGCGAGCAAGCGGACGAAGTAGCGGGCAACGAAGGCGAGCAGGGCTGAGCCTCAGCCCGGCACCATCCGCGCATCCAGGGTTATCGTCACTTCGCGGCCCACCACCATCGGCCAGGCCGTCATGCCAAAATCGCGACGGTCGATCACCGTGCTGCCCGTCAGCGCCAGCGGGTCGTGCCCGTTCATATGCGCGGGCGGAGTGGCGAAGGTGACGCGTAGCACGCTGGGCCGGGTGACGCCGCGCGCAGTTAATTGCCCGGAAACGGTGGCGCTGCGATCACCGGTCATGGCCATCGATTGGCCGTGAAAGCGGATCGTCGGGAAACGGGTAACATCGAAAAAGGCCGGGCTTTTCAATCGGCTCGCGATATTGGCGTCGCTGGCGGTCAGCGCCCGGGCGTCGATCTGCACATCAAGGTCGATGCCCTGCGGTTTTCCCGGTTGGATCATCATACGCCCCAAGAGCAGCGGAAATCCGGCGGTCTTGCTCGAAAGCCCCATGAAACTGACCCGCGCCTTGACCGAGCTTTGCGCGTCAAGGGCGTAGCTACATGGCGAAAAACTGCACGGCGATCCGGCATGCGCGGGCATGACGGCAAGACCGATGGCAGAAACTGTAGCGACCCAATATGCGACAGGGCGTCCGTTCACGGCGTCCTCCTTTATTACCTTCAGCGGTGCGCGGTTGGCGCTTGGCTGTCAATTGCCCTGCCTTCCAGCCATCGCGGCCCAGCGGCGCATTGGCGCAAATTTGGCATTTATACCAAGGTGCAGTGATCCTGACCTATGAGGACGGCATTCAGGCGGTTCTCG
>JBDUBN010000391.1:0-2912 GCA_040004085.1 Novosphingobium sp. | reverse complement strand
AGATCGAGCGATTAGCACCTTCATGATTTCGCTCGATCCTCCGTAGATACGCTGGACCCGGCTGTTTCTAAAGATCTGGGCGATTGGATAGTCGTTTACGTACCCATAACCACCGTGTAATTGAAGGCAGTCGTCGACGATCTGCCACTCGGTTTCGGTCACCCAAAGCTTCGCTATCGCCGATGTTGTATTATCAAGCTCTCCTTTGAGAGCGCGCGCGACGCAGTCGTTAACAAAGCTGCGCGCGACGGTGGCCTTGGCTTTTGCTTCCGCAAGCTTGAACTGCGTGTTTTGGAATTCGAAGATCGTCTGGCCAAAAGCCTTGCGTTGCTTGGTATATTCAACGGTGGCGTCAATGGCGCGTTCCATTGTGCTGACACCTGACACAGCCATGAGTAAGCGTTCGCGTGGCAACTCAGCCATCAGTTGTGCGAAACCTTGGCCCTCTATCAAGCCTAGAAGATTCTCCGCCGGAACGAACACGTCATCGAAGTAAAGTTCCGACGTATCCTGTGCGTCCAGTCCAATCTTGTCGAGTGACTTGCCTCGTCGAAAGCCCTCGGCCCCGTCCGTCTGCAGCAGGAATAGCGAAAGCCCCTTGGCTCCGAGACTCGCGTCCGTTTTCGCCACAACAACGATGAAATTGGCGATCTGACCATTAGAGATGAATGTCTTCGAGCCGTTTATTCGATAACCTTTTCCATCCTTTGTCGCGGTCGTTCGAATTGACTGCAGGTCAGAGCCGGCACCTGGTTCGCTCATTGCGATCGCCGAGATCAATTCTCCTGAACATAATCTGGGGAGCCATTGCCGCTTTTGATCCTCGGTCCCATGTGCATAGATGTAGGGGAGGATGATGACGTTGTGCAATTGCAGAGCGAAGCCATCCAATCCATGCTTCACGAGCTGTTCGCTCATGATTACGTCATGTCGAAAGTCGCCTCCGCCTCCGCCATATTCTAAAGGAATTGAAACCCCAAGGAGCCCCTGCTCACCCGACTTCCGCCACATTTCCAGATCGACACGACCCTGATCACGCCATGCCTGAACTACTTCCGGCGGAGCTTCTCGACCAAAGAAGCCGCTCACCGAGTCCGCGAACTGTTCAAGCTCCGGTTCGGACATGAAATCCGGGCGCGAAATATCAATTGCGGGCATTCCTGTCTCCATCATAAACTACAAAACCACGTTATTCATTATCGCAGTGGTCATCCGACCGAACGGTGCACGCAGACACGAAACGCTGCGGACCGCAAATCACAACCGAACATGGTGGGGGCCAGTTACGTCGGCACACCACGTTCCAACGCACGGCGAACAAGCGGGAGTTGATCATTGCCGAAATACATGTCCGTTCCGCCAATGAAGATTGTCGGAGAGCCATAGCCTCCGCGGTCAATCAATTCCTGCGTATTGGCGCGCAGCCGGGCCTTGGCCTGTTCCTCAGCGCTGCGGTGCAGCAATTTCTCACCATCATGGCCGCACTGGGTAGCAATGGCCACGAGCACCGCTGTGTCGTCCAGATTGAGCCCGAGACGAAAATAGGCGTCGAATGCAGCACCGGAAAAAACAGACAGAGCAGCCTGATCCTCTTCCAGAACACAACACATCCGCATCGGCGCAACCGATTTCAGCGGATGATGGGGAGATGGGAAGGTCATGGCAAGGCCGCTTAGGCGCGCCCAGTCGTGAAGGATCTTGATGCCATGCCGGACTTTCGGATTCTCCGCATCTTCGCGCGCCACGTAAATCGTTTTATTGACCGCGTTGAAGACGCCACCAGCCAAGACTGGACGCCAGCGAATGCCAGCACCAGTCTCGCCTGCAATCCCCTCAATATTACGAAACGCAAGATAGGTCCACGGCGAGGAAAGGTCATAGAAAAACTCGATCATTGCCCGTCCTTGATGCCGAAAAGCACTTCCCGGACGCGCGGTTCCGTGAGTTGTGCCTGATTTAAGCGATCGCGCCCCAAGGCCATCCCTCGGCGCAACGCCGGTCGTTCTTTGAGGGTTTCGTACCACCGTTGGATATGGGGGAAACCGGCGAGGGTTATTTCCTGCGCTTTGTAAGTCTGAATCCACGGAAAGCATGCCATATCCGCGATGGTATATGCCGCCCCAGCCACATAGGGCCATTCCTCCAGGCGGCGATCAAGCACTGCATAAAGACGCAGCGTTTCGGCGCGGTAGCGCTCGGTGGGATAGGCAAGACGCTCGCTTGCGTAGAGTTTAAAATGGCCATGCTGGCCCAGCATTGGTCCAAGTCCCCCCACCTGCCAGAAGAGCCACTCGAATACAGTTTTGCGCCCACGCAGATCACCCGGTAAAAAAAGTCCGGTCTTTTCGGCAAGATATTGGAGGATTGCACCGCTTTCAAAGATCGTCATCGACGGACCACTATCAACTGGATCATGATCGACGATGGCAGGGATGCGACCATTTGGCGAAATCAGGGTAAATTCAGGGCGGTGCTGCCCTCCACCCGCAAGATCGATCCAGCGAGGCTCATAATCAAGCGCGCATTCTTCCAGCATAATGCTGACCTTCCACCCATTGGGTGTAGGCGCGGTGAGAAGATCAATCATTACGCCTCGCCTTTCCAACGACCCGCACAATGACATAGTTTAATCGGTCGCTCAATAACAAGCTCTTGCCTTCGTTGCGGCTTTAGGCTCATTTGGACAACAGAGCAGCAAACGCTAACGTGAAGGACGCGTTCGTGTGCGCCAGTTTCGCCCTACAGAGCTCCTGCTAAGCCGGCAAAAGATTAGACAAGGATAGAAATATGTTTAGTGATCGGTCAATGAGCGCTCATACGCCCATGGGTTGACTGAAATAACTAGCAGGAGATTTTACGATTTGCTGATCTGCCGTCCGGAGCTCGCGGACCGCGTCGTCGCCGAAATCGCG
>JBDUBN010000390.1:0-2919 GCA_040004085.1 Novosphingobium sp. | reverse complement strand
GCGAAACTTGGCTCAACAGCGCGAAAGGAGGTGATCCGATGTCTCATGGTTCAGCACAGAGGTCGGTCAAACCCGTCGTGGAGCATTATCGCTGATGACACCCGCGCTGAGGTGTCAATAACAGGCGATAGAGGCTTCCACAGGCGGCACTTCCTGCCGCTGACCATGCGAAGGGCTGCAACGTATTGCACGTTGTAGCCCTTCTCATTTTTTGGGGTTGGTGGTGTTTGTGGAGCAGGTAGCGGCTGACGACAGCATTGCGGACATGGAGGAAGCTTGATATTTCTGGAATGGTGCGGCGGAAACCAATTCATCGCCTCAAGGGCTTTGCGGCGCTATTTGCCCTCGCGGTTATGTTCGCAATTCCTCTGGCGTTAATCTGGCAGGCCGCCGCTATTGAGCATGATCGCCGGGCGAATGTCTTGAACAAGGGCCTAGCTACATCGGCAACTGTGACGGAATCATTTTGGTCACTTCGCCATAGATCATGCGGTTTTCGCTATATCTTTCACGTTAACGGTGATCGTTTCGAAGGTGGGGATGGTGGCTGTTCACTGGTCGATTCTCATGCTGTTGGGGCTGCAGTGGACATTAGATTTGATCCCCAAGACCCGGATCATTCTGTGCCAGTGGGCGCCGATTTGTGGCCCGGTTGGGCAGTTGTGCCGCCGTTGCTAGCGTTACCGCTTTTGTTGCTTGGGGCGCTGATCGCCTACGCAGTTATCCGAAATCCAATTCGATCCTCTAGTCGCAGAGCGGTTCGTTGAGAGCGTCGTATCTGTCGGCGGAGAATGTCCCTTTCCCCCCATCATTCCGACTACCAAATCGCACCGGATTTTTCACACAAAAAATCCGCAGCGCGACCGGCATCCCCGCGCCTCTTCCCCTTGTGACGGATTCCGCCTAGATGGAACATGACGGCGCAGGCGTTCCGTTTATTCCATTTTGCTTGCCTGTAACGTAACTTTCGTTCAACCGCAGCGCGACGAACCAAATTAAGGAAATTTGCCATGGCGACGCTCGCCGAACCTCGGACTGCTTTCACCCGCCTGCCTCACCCCGCGCCCATGGCTGCGGCGGATCGTGCGGTGGTGCTGGCTGATCCGGGCTTTGGCAAGGTCTTCACCGATCACATGGTGTCGATTGACTGGAGCGAGGAGAAGGGTTGGCATAACCCGACTACCGGCCCGTTGCAGGCGATTCCGCTGCATCCCGCCGCCGCCGTGCTGCATTATGCGCAGGAGATTTTCGAGGGGCTGAAGGCCTATCGCCTAGCCGACGGAAGCATGGCGCTGTTCCGGCCAGAGGCGAACGCGGCGCGGTTCAATGCCTCGGCGCGGCGGCTGGCGATGCCTGAAATGCCCGAAGCGCTGTTCGTTCAGGCTTGCGAAGAACTGGTCAATGTCGATCGCGACTGGTTCCCCAGTGTCGACGGTGGCGCGCTCTATCTGCGGCCGTTCATGTTCGCGACCGAGGCGTTTCTCGGTGTGCGTCCGGCCAAGTCGTACAAGTTCCTCGTCATTGCCAGTCCGGCGGGCAACTATTTCAAGTCGGGCGCTCCGGCGGTGTCGATCTGGGTCAGCGACTATACCCGCGCGGCCCCCGGCGGCACCGGCGCGGCCAAGTGCGGCGGCAACTACGCCGCCAGCCTTGTCCCCCAGGCCGAGGCGATGGCGCTGGGCCACGATCAGGTGGTGTTCCTTGACGCCGCCGAGCACAAGTGGATCGAGGAGCTGGGCGGGATGAACCTGTACTTCGTGTTCGACGACGGCAGCTTGTTGACCCCGGCGCTCAACGGCTCGATCCTGCCGGGCATCACCCGCGAAAGCCTGCTGACTCTGGCGCGCGAGGAAGGGCTGACGGTCAGCGAGGGTCGCTACAGCCTTGATCAGTGGCGCGCAGATGCGGCGTCAGGCAAGCTGGTCGAAGTGTTCGCGTGCGGCACGGCGGCGGTGGTTACGGCGGTCGGCCGGGTTGCGGGCCGGGATGGTGAATTCACCATCGGTTCGGGCGGGCCGGGGCAGTTGACGCAAAAGCTGAAGAACCAGTTGGTGGCGATTCAGCGGGGGCATACCGCGGATACGCACGGCTGGGTCCACCGCCTCGCTTGAACGCAATTGCTGGAGCTACCATGGCTGACGAATATACTCCGCCGCCGGTGTGGACATGGGACAAGGCCAATGGCGGCGCGTTTGCCAGCATCAACCGTCCGGTGTCCGGCGCGACGCATGACCAAGCGCTGCCGGTCGGCGAGCATCCGTTCCAGCTTTACTCGCTCGCCACGCCCAATGGTCAAAAGGCCGGGATCTTGTTCGAGGAATTGCTGGCGGCGGGGCACACCGGGGCCGAGTATGATGCATGGCTGATCCGCATTGGCGATGGGGATCAGTTCTCGTCAGGCTTTGTCGCGATCAATCCCAATTCCAAAATTCCGGCGCTGCTCGACCGGTCCGGGCCAGAGGCGATCCGGGTGTTCGAATCGGGCGCGATCCTGCTGCATCTGGCAGAAAAGTTCGGCGCATTTATTCCCACAGACGCCAAAGGTCGCGCTGAGTGCCTGTCATGGCTGATGTGGCAAATGGGCAGCGCACCCTCGATCGGCGGCGGGTTCGGGCACTTCTATGCCTATGCGCCGGAAAAGTTCGAATACCCGATCGATCGCTATGCGATGGAAACCAAGCGGTTGTACCACGTCACCGACACCCGGTTGGGCGAAAGCCGTTTTCTGGCCGGAGACGCCTATTCCATAGCCGACATCGCCGCGTTTCCGTGGTTGGCCGCGATCTATCGCGGCAACGCCTACAACGATGCGCAGACGTTCCTGTCGATGCACGAATACGAAAACCTGGGCCGCTGGGTGGCGGAGATCGAGGCGCGTCCGGCGGTTATCCGTGGCCGTATGGTCAACCGGGCCATGGG